>NZ_SOGF01000044.1:0-169562 GCF_004402355.1 Cryobacterium sp. TMS1-20-1
GCATTGAATAGCTTGTCTAGATAACAACTATTTTAGCTGGTCAGAGGGGCATTCTCGGTTTAACGCGCCGTCAAAACCTCAAGGTCAACCGGTGGATTCAGGCTTAGACGGCGGACAGCTCCCGGTCGCCGACCTCGGCGCGAATGCCGCGGTTGACTGCGGAGACAACCGACTTGAGCGAAGCGGTGGAGATATCGGCGTCGATGCCGACGCCCCAGTAACGCTTGCCGTTCACGTCGAGCTCGACATAGGCGGCAGCCTGGGCGTCGCCCCCGGCCGACAGCGCGTGCTCGACGTAGTCGTAGAGCGTGATCGCGATGCCGCGCTCGGCCATGACGCCGAGGAACGCGTTGATCGGGCCGTTGCCGGAGCCGGTGGCCTGCGCCACGGTGTCGCCGTCACGAAGTTCGACCGCGAGGTCGACGGTGCCGGACAGGTCGCTCGAGGTGCGGGTGGAGTGCAGTTCGAACCGGCCCCACTGGGCTTCCGGGTTCTTGACCGTGGCCGGCAGGTACTCGTCGTTGAAGATGTCCCAGATCTGCTCGCTGGTGACCTCGCCACCCTCGGCATCCGTTTTGGCCTGCACGACGCCAGAGAACTCGATCTGCAGCTTGCGTGGCAGGTCGAGGGCGTGGTCGGTTTTGAGCAGGTATGCGACGCCGCCCTTGCCGGACTGCGAGTTGACCCGAATCACAGCCTCATAGCTACGGCCGAGATCCTTGGGGTCGATCGGCAGATACGGAACGGCCCAGACCAGGTCGTTGACCGTGCAGCCCTGTTTGGCGGCATCGGCATCCATCGCTTCGAAGCCTTTTTTGATGGCGTCCTGGTGCGAACCGCTGAACGCGGTGAAGACGAGGTCGCCAGCCCACGGGTTGCGCTCGGGCACGGGCAGCTGGTTGCAGTATTCCGCGGTGCGCTTGATCTCGTCGATGTTGCTGAAGTCGATCTGTGGGTCGATTCCCTGCGTGAAGAGGTTCACGCCGAGGGCGACGAGGTCGACGTTTCCGGTGCGCTCACCGTTGCCGAACAGGCAGCCTTCGATGCGGTCGGCACCGGCCAGGTAGCCCAGTTCGGCGGCGGCAATCGCGGTGCCGCGGTCGTTGTGTGGGTGCAGCGAGATCAACACGTTCTCGCGCTGGGTCAGGTGACGGCTCATCCACTCAATGGAATCGGCATACACATTGGGCGTGGCCATTTCGACGGTCGCCGGCAGGTTGATGATGACTTTGCGCTCCGGGGTCGGCTGCAAAATCTCGATGACCTGGTTGGAGATGTCGACGGCGAAGTCGAGTTCGGTGCCGGTGAAGCTCTCGGGCGAGTACTCGTAGTAGATGGTCGTGCCGGGAATGGTCGCTTCCATCTGCTTGCACAGGCGGGCCCCGAACAGGGCCAGATCGACGATGCCCTGCTTCTGCTCGCGAAACACCACCTCGCGCTGCAAAATACTGGTGGAGTTATAGAAGTGCACGATGGCCTGTTTGGCGCCCGTGATCGACTCGTAGGTGCGCTTGATCAAATGTTCGCGAGCCTGGGTCAGTACCTGGATCGTGACGTCGTCGGGGATGGCGTTCTCGTCGATGAGGCTGCGCACGAAGTCGAAGTCGGTCTGGCTCGCCGAGGGAAAGCCCACCTCGATCTCCTTGTAGCCCATGCGCACGAGCAGGTCGAACATGATGCGCTTGCGCTCGGGGCTCATCGGGTCGATGAGCGACTGGTTGCCGTCCCGCAGGTCGACCGCGCACCAACGCGGTGCAACCGTGATGCGCTTACTCGGCCAGGTACGGTCGGGCAGCTCGACGGCGAACTGCTCGTGGTACGGGCGGTAGCGGTGAATCGGCAGGGTGGACGCGGTCTGATTGTTCTTCATGATCCTGTTTCCTCGTGGGTGTCGCACAGCCAACGACGAACGCCGCGACGAGGGAGGCCTTTAGATTAGGACCCGTCGCGGCAGCTAAGGAGGAGCGCACCGTTCAACACATTTTCAGGCTAGCACCGTTTGGCCTGGTTTCGACCACGTCGCAACGCTGGCGTCGGCGAGCGGCTGCGCCTGCTCGAGTCCCGAGACCGAGGTCAGTTTGAACGAGCACGAAGCCCGATGCGGAAACCTCGTCCGGGCGTGCCCCGACAACGGATGCCCCGGTGCCGGGCGAAACGTCAGCGCCGACGCGGATCGAAACCGCCGTCGCTACCCAGGAACCAACCGTTCCCGCTCTGGACGGGCTCACCGGACACACGGCCCAGGACGATTCCTACGCCCAGTCATTCACCGGGTAGCGCAGTCGTGCCCGGGCGGCACCTCCCGGTCCGACCGGTAGGACCGTGGCCGGCACCGCAGGTCTCGACCGGTCAGGAGATGGCGGTCTCGACGGGCTCGACCAACGATGGGGTGGTTCCGACATGCTGCTAACGTTCCCGAGGATCCACCTGGCGTCGCGCACCCCCGCCGATCGGACCGTGAGCCCGATGATTGCCGGCCTGAAAAACGTCACCGTGCCGCTGGTGGAATGCGCACACGCTGGTAGAGGCGCGAGTTCCCGCCCGCCGGTCGATGCGCGAGCCCCCACCCACGGTGCCGCGCCGCCCATCGTCGGGGTTCCCGGCTGTCGAGCGGCCGCTTCGAACACCGCGCGGAGGATCCCGGCCTGCTTCTCACCGATCGAGCGGAAGTCGCCCGGTTCCTGCGGGCAAGGACTGAGCACCTGGCCGCCGCTTGCTCCAGTCCGTTCGTCGCGGCCTGCGTTCTGGCCATGCTGGCCGTCGGTCTCGGGCGTGATCGCACCGGACCCACTCGCCACGAGAGAGCGTTCGACCCGGTCGAGGTCATCAACCAGAACCGAGGGGCGCAAGCCGTCGAGAACGGACACAATCACGCGGGCCTGCTCCACTGCAAGCGCCCCGCCCTGCACAGCTTCCCCGACAACGGGATAGGTCGGCGACAGGGACCGACCCAGCAGCATCCGCTCACCCGCAGTCTTACCCAGGCTGGCACGCTGCCGCACCTCACTGCGCGAGATCCGGGCCAGGGTCGAGACCAACACGAGGCCGCTACGGCAGCCCAGCCGGCGAGCCAGGGACACCGCGCCCTCCTCCTCGGTCTGATCGGCGGTCATCGCCATTGCCTCCTTCCCGTAATTCTACCCCGAATCGAACATGAAAGCGAGAGAAACTCAGATATCTTTCAATAAGAATTTCCGGTGCCACAGCGAGCTGGTGGTCATCCACGCAGCGCTAGGCCCTAGCTGGTGCCCGATTGAAGAGTTTGTGCATCGGGAGCATTGCGGTGGGGGCGATTGACGCATCGAAGTAAACATCGAAGTTCTATCGCCATTTCATGCAGTTCAGGCCAGCGCGGGACGATCTCGGGAGGGGCAGCGAGCCGGCCAGCGCCACTAACCGGGCATCGACTCCCGAACAGGGCGCCGTCGAATGTCTGCTCTGTGCTTCTGGAGAGCAACAAGGACTATTACGGCAAGAACGGCGCAAACAGCATGCACGGCAGGACTCAGCGCACCGGCTTCGGCCCACATGCCGACGGGATTGGCTTGGGCCTCGAGCGGACCCCCGAGAGTGTACGGGACGAAGGAATAGTCCTTCGTGACTGAAAACCAGACAGTGCCGAGGATCAACACACCGAACGCGCACAGAGCGGGGTAAACACGGATGGGCTCATCACCGCTGCTGTCGCGCACGCACCAGAAGATCAGCAAGCCGCTCAGCCCGGCTACAAAAAGATTTTGCAACCACGGCGAACCGACGTTGGTAGCCGAGATCACCGTGTTGTCCCAACCGAGAACTACCCCTGACGTCACCGCCTCTGCCCGCAGGGCGATGAATCCCACCGCCACTAGATAGACCAGCGCGAATCCGGTCGAAAGTGCAATTCTTGCGTAGCGGATGACTACCCCCGTAGAACTCGAAACTCTGCACATTCACTGCAACATCCATTCGACCGTAACGGGATCGCCTCGAACAACGCAAAACCCGGATGAACATGGTCGACGAGCGGTTCAGGCTCTGGACGCGTTCACCGAGCCCGCTCCACCAGGGTCGCCAGCCAACGGCGTGTCACGAAATCACACGTGATCCGTGAAGCAGCGGAAGCATACGAACGCGCCCACGCGTGAGATTCAGACCGCAAATGACCCGAACTGAACGATTGGCCAATGCGTTAGAAGCCGAGGCGCCCGAGCTGCTTCGGGTCGCGCTGCCATTCCTTGGCGATCTTCACCCGCAGCGACAGAAAGACGCGCTTGCCGACGAGCGGTTCGATCTGTTTACGCGCGCGGGTACCGACATCCTTCAGCCGGCTGCCCGACTTGCCGATGATGATGCCCTTCTGGCTGTCCCGTTCGACGAACAGGTTGGCGTAAATCTCAACCAGTTCCTGGTCATCACGCTCGATGATGTCGTCGATGGTCACGGCGATCGAGTGCGGCAGCTCGTCGGTGACGCCCTCAAGGGCTGCCTCGCGAATGAACTCCGAGATGCGCGACTCGAGGGTCTCGTCGGTGACGGTGTCGGCCGGGTAGAGCGGGGCATCCGCATGCGGCAGCAGGCGCAGGAGTTGGGTCGCCAGGGTGTCGAGCTGGATTCGGCTGGTCGAGGAGATCGGAACAATGGCCTCCCAATCCCGCAGCTGGGAGACGGCGAGCAGCTGATTGGCGACGTTGGTCTTGGAGGATGCATCAATCTTGGTGACGATGGCGACCTTTTTGGCCCGCGGGAAGGCATCCAGTTGCTCGTTGATGAACTTGTCTCCCGGGCCGATCGGCTCGTTGGCCGGGATGCACAGGCCGATCACATCGACGCCGGCCAGGGTCGCCGTGACCAGGCTGTTCAGGCGCTCACCGAGGAGGGTGCGCGGGCGGTGGATTCCGGGGGTGTCGACCAGAATGAGCTGGCCGTTCTTCTGGTGCACGATGCCCCGAATGGCGCGGCGGGTGGTCTGCGGCTTCGACGAGGTGATCGCGACCTTCTCCCCCACGAGCGCGTTTGTCAGCGTGGATTTTCCCACGTTGGGGCGTCCCACGAAGGAGACGAATCCCGCTCGGTAATCGGCGGGGTGCGCCGGTGTTGCTGCGGTCATGACCGTTCTCCTTCATCATCAGACACTGTGCTACGGTTCGTTCCCGTAAGAAATGCGGTCTGCGCATCAATCAGCGCTTCGTCGCGCTCCACCAGCACGGTGCTGATGCGCTTACGACGACCTTCGGTGCGTTCGGCGGTGAGGTTCAATCCGCTCACCGAGGCGACCGACCCGGCGACGGGCAGTCGCCCGAGTGCCTTGGCCAGAAGGCCACCGACCGAGTCGACATCATCGTCGTCGAGCTCGAGGTCAAAGAGTTCGCCGAGCTCGTCGACCGGCAGTCGGGCGCTGACCCGAAAATGTCCATCGCCAAGGTCTTCGAACTCGACCACATCGCGGTCGTACTCATCCGAGATATCGCCGACGAGCTCCTCGATCAGATCCTCGAGGGTGACCAGTCCGGCGATGCCGCCGTACTCGTCAACGACCATGGCCAGGTGGTTGGACTCAAGCTGCATCTGCCGCAGCATATCGTCGGCTTTCTTGGATTCCGGCACGAACACGGCCGGACGTGCGAGTTCTGCGACCGTCAGCTGCAGGGCATTGATCGGGCGTTCAAAGACCAGCCGGGCAACGTCGCGCAGGTAAAGGATGCCGGCGACGTCGTCGACCTCGCCGCCCCGAACGGGCACGCGCGAGGTACCGCTGCTCAGGAACAGGCCCATGGCCGCGTCAATGCTCGCGTCGGCGTCGATGGTGATCATGTCGGTGCGGGGAATCATGAGCTCCCGCACGACAGTGTCGCTGAACTCAAAAATTGAGTGGATGAGCTCGCGGTCGTCCTCCTCGATTACGTCGAGTTCGGTGGCCTCGTCGACCATGCTGAGCAGCTGGTCTTCGGAGGTGAAGGTCGCCAGCTTGGTACGGCCGGGGGTGACGCGGTTTCCGAGGGCGACCAGGGCGTTCGCGATCGGTCCGAGCAGAACGCGCGCAACATGCACGAGCAGCGCGGTGGCCGTCAGCAGGGCGACCGGATGCGCCCGCCCGACACTGCGCGGACTGGCACCGACCAGCACAAACGAAACCGAGGTCATGATCAGCGCCGACAGCAACAGCGCGAGCCACAGGGCCTCGATGGTGGTCGCAAAAACGAGGGTCACCAGGACCGCCGCCGTGGTCTCGGCGGTAATGCGAATGAAGTTGATCGCATTCAGGTGTGCGCCGGTGTCCTCGGCGATCGCGCGGAGCGACCGTTTCGCCCGCCGAGTCGGCACCAGGCCGACAATATCGGCCCGGGATTGGGTCGTGATCGCCGCGTCGACGGCGGCCATCAGACCGGCAAACACGACCAGAACCACGGCCGCGTAAATAAACCACACGATGTGCATCAGGGGCGTTGTCGTTCCTGCATGGCAAAACCGATGAGAATGTCGCGCTGAATGCCGAACATTTCCTTCTCCTCGGCCGGTTCGGCGTGGTCGAAGCCGAGCAGGTGCAGCACGCCGTGCGTGGTCAGTAGCAGTAGCTCATCGAGGGTGCTGTGCCCGGCGGTTTCAGCCTGCTCCTTGGCGACCTGCGGGCAGAGCACGATATCGCCGAGCAATCCGGGCGGGGTCTCCTGCTCCTCGGTACCGGGGCGTAGTTCGTCCATCGGAAAGCTCAGAACGTCGGTGGGGCCCGGCTCATCCATCCACTGCACGTGCAGCTGCTCCATGGCGCCCTCGTCGACCAGCACAATGGCGAGTTCGGCGTCGGCGTGCACGTGCATGGTGTCGAGCGCGAAGGCAGCGAGGCGCTGAATGGCGGCCTCATCGACCGGGATGGTCGACTCGTTGTTGATTTCGATGCTCAACTGGAACTCCGTTTCGGGTTGCGGCCGGGCGCATTGCCGGTGCGCTGGGGGCCTTGAGTAGCAAATGCGCGCGCTTCGGCGCTCTCCTGGCGGAGGGCCTGTTTCTGCGCGTCGTACTCGGTATACGCGTCGACGATGCGCCCGACCAGCGAGTGCCGCACAACGTCGGCACTGGTCAGATAGGAAAAGTGGATGTCGTCGATACCGTCAAGCACACGGGTCACCAATTTCAAGCCGCTGCTGCCGGCCGGCAGGTCGATCTGGGTGACATCGCCGGTGATGACCATCTTGGAGCCGAAGCCAAGGCGGGTCAGGAACATCTTCATCTGCTCGGGCGTCGTGTTCTGGGCTTCGTCGAGCACGACGAAGCTTGCGTTCAGGGTGCGACCGCGCATGTAGGCAAGCGGGGCGACCTCGATCGTGCCGGCCGCGAGCAATTTGGGGATCAGTTCGGGGTCAAGCATTTCGCCGAGCGCGTCGTAGAGCGGCCGCAGGTAGGGATCGATCTTGTCGGTGAGCGTGCCGGGCAGAAAGCCGAGCCGTTCTCCGGCCTCCACGGCCGGGCGGGTCAGGATGATGCGCTCGACCTCTTTGTTCTGCAGAGCACGCACCGCCTTCGCCATGGCGAGGTAGGTCTTGCCGGTTCCGGCCGGTCCGATGCCGAACACGATCGTGTTGTCGTCGATCGCGTCGATGTACTCTTTCTGGCCGATCGATTTGGCCCGAATACTCTTGCCACGGGCGGTCAGAATTGGGGCGCCGAGCTGAGCGGATGGGCTCACGGAACTGTCGACAGCCAGCATCCGTGCCGCCGTGGCCACCTCGGTTTCGCCGAGGTCGTGGCCGGTGCGCAGGGCCAGCTGCAGCTCCTCGATCAGGCGACGCACGGCCTCGACGTCGTCGGCCGAGCCGCCGAGCGTCACGTCGTTGCCGCGCACGTGCACGTCGACCTTCGGGTAGGCGGCCTCGATGGTGTTCAGGTAGCGGTCTTCGGGGCCGAGCAGGCGCACCATGGCGACGCCGTCAACGGTGAAGCGCAGCTCCCTGTTGGAGTCAGCTTTATAAGAATCAGAGGGCGCCAAGCGAGTCCTCCCCCAGCTGATCAGACGCTTCGGGGCTGCCGAGCACGTGCGCGTGCACGTGGAAGACGGTCTGGCCGGCGGCCGCCCCGGTGTTGAACACCAGACGGAACTGTCCGTTGGTGCGTTCGACCGCGATCTGCTCGGCCACGGCGACGAGTTCGGCGAGCAGGGTGGGATTGCCGGCGGCGAGCTCGACCACGTTCTGATATTGAGGGTCTTTCGTGGTGACGACAACGTGCACCGGGGCTTTGGGTGCAATGTCGAGGAAGGCGATGATGTGCTCGGTTTCGGCCACGATCGTCGCCGGAATCTCACGCGCGATGATGCGGCTGAAAATGGTCGGTTGGGCGACGGAAGAAGACATACCTCTATCTTAAGCGGCGCTATCAGCGGCACGCACTACCAACGGCACGCTCTACCAGCGACCCAAAGTTGCATTGAGGATTGCGAGGGCGGCTGGCCCCGCGGTCGATGTGCGCAGCACGGTGTCGCCGAGGCGTACCTGGCTCGCGCCGGCCTGCTCGAGCAGGAGCAGTTCGGCCGGCGATATTCCGCCCTCGGGGCCGACGACAAGCAGAATGTCGCGGTCGTCGGTGGGGACGGCCACCTCGGTGAGGCGACCGGTCGCGGTCGGGTCGAGCAGCAGCATCCGTGTCGTGGCGGCCAAAACGGCCAGCTGCTTGGTGCTGGTCAGCTGGGCGACATCGGGCAGCCAAGCCCGGATCGACTGTTTGCTGGCCTCACGCACGATGCTGCTCCAGCGTTCGTGGCCTTTGGCGATCTTCGCGCCCTCCCACCTGGTGATGGAGCGGGCTGCGGACCACGGGATGACGCCGTCGACGCCGAGTTCGGTGGCGGCCTGAATGGCCAGTTCGTCCCGGTCACCCTTGGCGAGGGCCTGCACCAAGCGGATGCGCGGCGTCGCCGCCGCAGTCTCGCTCGCGTCATCGACGCGCAGGGTCAACTGCACAGCGTCCGCCGTCAGCACGGCTCCCTCCAGCAGCAACCCGGCCCCATTACCCAGGCGGAGCCGGTCCCCGGGGCGCACCCGGCTCACCGTGACCGCGTGCCGCGCCTCGGCGCCGTCCACGGTGACCACCTGCCCCGGGCGGCACTGCGCCGCCCGGAGCGTTTCCTGCAGGTAGAAATGTGCCACGTCAGCCGAGGAACCGGTCGCGCAGCTTCGCGAACAAGCCCTGCTGGTACTGGCTCAGGGTCGGCGCCGGAGCCGCGTAGCGGGCTGCGAACTGTTCGATCAGGTCGCGTTCCTTGTGGTCGAGCTTGGTCGGGGTGAGCACGTGGATGCCGACCTTGAGGTCGCCGCGGCCACTGCCGCGCAGCTTGGTGATGCCGCGATCCTTGATCGTGAGTACCTCGGAGCTCTGCGATCCGGGGCGAATCTCCACCTCGATGTCACCGTCGAGAGCCTTGACGGTCACGGTGGTGCCGAGAATCGCACTGGTCATCGGCACGTCGAGCGAGCACATCAGGTCGTCGCCGTCACGGCTGAACACGTCGTGATGGCGCACCTTCATCTCGAGGTACAGGTCTCCGTTGGGACCGGCAGCCGGGCCGGCTTCGCCGCTGCCGGGCATCTGCAGGCGCAGGCCGGTGTCGACGCCGGCCGGAATGTCGACCGGAACGGTGCGGCGGGCGCGAATGCGGCCCTGACCGGAGCAGGTCATGCACGGGGTGGCGATGATGGTGCCGTAACCGCGGCAGGAACCGCACGGGCTTGACGTCATCACGTTCCCGAGCAGGGAGCGCACGGCGCGCTGGATGCTGCCCGTGCCGTGGCAGATGTCGCAGGTGATCGGCGAGGTGCCGGGCGCGCAACAGGACCCCTTGCAGGTCTCACAGACGATCGCCGTGTCGACCTCCAGGTCGCGGTGCGTGCCGAAGATGACCTCGTCGAGGTCGAGGTCGACTCGAATCAGGGCGTCCTGGCCGCGTTCGCGGCGCGAGCGCGGACCACGGCTGCTGCCGCCGCCGCCGAAGAAGGTCTCGAAGATGTCGCCGAAGTTGCCGAAGTTCTGCCCGTCGAAGCCGCCGTTCTGGCCGCCGCCCTGGTCGTACTTCTGGCGCTGCTTGGCGTCGCTCAGCACGTCATAGGCGTGCGTGATGCTCTTGAACCGTTCGGATGCTTCGGCGCCGGGGTTCACGTCGGGGTGCAGCTCGCGGGCGAGGCGACGGTAGGCCTTCTTGATTTGGTCGGTGGTCGCGTCGCGGTCAACGCCAAGCGCTTCGTAATGGTCAGCCAAAGGTGGCTCTCCTTGATTTTTTGATGATGGTTGTTCGAAATGGCACAGAGCCTGATTGGTACAGAGTTCAGGTCTCGCCGAGCAGGCGGGAGAGGTACCGGGCGACGGCGCGGACGGCCGCCATATTGTTGGAATAGTCCATGCGGGTCGGCCCGAGCACGCCCAGCCGGGCCAGGTTGCCGCCTGCGGTATAGCCGCTGGTCAGCACGCTCGCTTCCGGCAGGCCGAAGGCCGCATTCTCCCGGCCGATACTCACCGAAACGCCGTGCTGGTCGGTCTCCATCTCGCCGAACAGCCGCAGCAGCACGACCTGTTCTTCGATGGCTTCGAGTACCGGATAGATGCTGCCGGAGAAGTCGTCTTCGGTGCGCACCAGGTTTGCGGCTCCGGCCATGACGAGCTTCTCCTGACGGTTGGCCCCGACCTGGTCGGCGACGGTGCGCGTGATCAGGTCGACGATCGGCTGCAGCGACGGCGATCCCGGCCAGACGCTCGCGGCGAGGGCAACGCTCGCCTCGGCCATGCCCAGTCCAACGACCGTGACGTTGAGTCGGGCGCGCAGTTCGCCGAGCGTCTGCTCGTCGAATGCTCGCGGCAGGTCGATGACTCGCTGCTCGACCCCGCCGGAATCGGTGATCAGCACCGACAGGATTCGCGTCTCGGTCAGCGGCACGAACTCGATGTGCCGAACCCTGGCGCGGGACAGCGAGGGGTATTGCACGAGCGCGACCTGGTGGGTGAGCTGCGAGAGCAAACGCACGCTGCGCACGAGCACCTCGTCGAGGTCGGCGGAGTGACCCAGGAAAGTTTCAATGGCCTGACGCTGGGCCGGGGTCAGCGGACGCAGGTCGGCCAGGTGGTCGACGAAGACCCGGTAGCCCTTATCGGTCGGGATGCGCCCCGAGGAGGTGTGCGGCGCCGCGATGAGCTCTTCTTCTTCGAGCAGGGCCATGTCGTTGCGAATGGTCGCGGCGGAAACACCGAAGGAATGCCGGTCGACGATGGATTTGGAGCCGACGGGTTCGCGGGACGCGACGTAGTCCTGCACGATGACGCGCAGCACATCGAGCCCACGGTCGGAAACCATTTCGCCCGCCTTCCTCTATTTCCGGTACAACTTCAATTAAGCGGATGCCCCGGGTCGGCGCGCCTCAAGCGCGCCGGAACGCAGGTTTGCCGGCACGTCGTTGGCACTCGCATCCACTGACTGCCAATACTATCGCGACCGGCCGTGTTCCGGCTGAGCGCACCCATTGCCAGTATCGCGAACCGAGCGTTTAATTACCGCTATACGCTCCCCCCGGAGTTCAGTGAAAGGCACGATCATGAGCGATCCACAGGCACAACCTCCCGGTGATTCCAACTACCGTGACCCTAATGCTGGGAAGCCGCCGTATGGCCAGCAGCCCGGTACGGGCAGCCCATACGGCACCCCTACAGCCGCAGCCCCACTCTCGGAGGCCGACGACCGACAATGGGCCTCGTTTGCGCACCT
Source organism: Cryobacterium sp. TMS1-20-1 (assembly GCF_004402355.1). Classification (NCBI taxonomy): domain Bacteria; kingdom Bacillati; phylum Actinomycetota; class Actinomycetes; order Micrococcales; family Microbacteriaceae; genus Cryobacterium; species Cryobacterium sp. TMS1-20-1. Next base: position 11,720 of record NZ_SOGF01000044.1, read on the forward strand.
CGGCGGCATCCTGAGCTTTCTTCCGTCGCTGATTATTTGGCTGGTCTTCAAGGACCGCGGCCGCCTCACCAATACCGAAGCGAAGGAGGCGCTCAACTTTCAGATCACCCTCGTGATCGGATACGTCGCGATAAATATCGTCTCGTTCATCCTGGCGATCGTCACCTTCGGAATTGGCGGCCTGCTCATCGGCCTGACCTGGCTGCTCTGGGTGGCCGGAGTCATCTTTTCGATCATTGGGTTTCTGAAGGCCAAGGACGGCCAGAACTACCGGTATCCGGTCGCGATTCGCCTGATCAAGTAGCGCGCGGCCCGGTCCAATACGCATCTCGGACGGTTAGTCTGGAGGAGTCTGGCCTGGCTTGTCCGACCCCACACAGTGCTAGTGCACGCAGTGGTTCTTCCCTGGATGTCGTCGGCAACCCATCGCCAGATCCACCGCGACCAAACCGACCACGCTCGAACAGGAGACCGCATGTCCGAGAACGATTCGCGCACAAATCCATATGAATCCACCCCGCCGCAAAACCCGTACGGGCAGGGCGTCCCGCCAACGCCGATGAGTCCGGCCGACGAGAAGATGTGGGCGACCCTGATTCACGTCGGCGGCATCCTCTTCGCCTTTGTTCCCGCACTGATCGGCTACCTCGTGCTGCGCGATCGCGGGCCGTTCATTCGTGCCCACAGTGCGACGGCACTGAACTTTCAGATCACACTGACGATCGTCTATGTGGTGGGCACCGCGTTGACGGCGATTCTGATCGGCTACCTGATTGTGCCGGTGGCCTGGGTGCTCGGCATCATCTTCTCGATCCTCGCCGCACTCGCCGCCAACCGCGGCCAGGGGTATTCCTACCCCCTGACCATCAAGTTTTTCAGCTAGCTCGCGCTCTTAGTCGCTGAGGCGCCGTACCACGGCGTCGGCCAGAAGCCGTCCGCGCAGGGTCAGTTCAATGGTCCCGGCGAGGGCGGCTTTGGCGTTGACGAGCTCGTCGGCGATCAGACCGGCGACCTCCCGGCGACCGTCCGCGGACAGCGATGCGACCGGGATCCCGGTGCGGATGCGACTCTGCAGCAGGATGCGTTCGAGTTCCCGGGTGGGCGCGTCGAGCGTTTCGCGACCGGCGGCCGGCGACAGGCCGCCGAGCATCCGCTCTGAATAGGCTGCGGGATGTTTGACGTTCCACCAGCGCACCCCGCCGATGTGGCTGTGGGCGCCGGGGCCGATGCCCCACCAGTCCTGGCCGGTCCAGTAGGCGAGGTTGTGGCGGGAGCGGTGCGCGTCGCTCGTAGCCCAGTTGCTGACCTCGTACCAGTCATAGCCGGCGGCGGCGAGCAGTTCGTCGGCGAGTTCGTAGAAGTCGGCCTGTTGGTCGTCGTCGGTCGGGGCGATCTCGCCGCGGCGAATCTGCCGCGCAAGTTTGGTGCCGTCTTCGACGATGAGCGAATAGGCGCTGAGGTGGTCTGGGTGCAGGCTGAGCGCCTGTTCGAGGCTGGTGCGCCAGTCGGCGAGCGACTCTCCCGGCGTGCCGTAGATGAGGTCGAGGCTCACGTCGAGGCCGGCGGCGCGGGCCCATTCCACCACGAGGGGCACCCGCTCCGGGTCGTGGGTGCGTTCCAGGGTCGCCAGCACGTGCGGCACGGCGGACTGCATACCGAAAGACACCCGGGTGAATCCGGCCTCGGCGAGGGCGCCGAGGTAGGCGGCATCGACCGAGTCGGGGTTCGCCTCGGTGGTTACTTCGGCGTCGTCGGTCAAGCCCCACTGGTCGCGCACGGCACCGAGCATTTTCGCCAGGTCGGTGACCGGCAGCAGCGTGGGTGTGCCTCCCCCGAAGAACACCGTTGCCACCGGGCGTTCGGGCACACCCGATGCGGTGAGGATGCGGCTGGCGGCCTCAACCTCGAGCACGGCTTGGCTGGCGTAGTCGCTCTGCTTGACGCCGCGCAGTTCGGTCGCGGTATAGGTGTTGAAATCGCAGTAGCCGCAGCGCACCCGGCAGAACGGCACGTGCAGGTAGACGCCGAAATCGCGTTCAGCGGCGTTGACGGCTGCCGAGGTCGGCAGAAGGCCGTCGTCGGGTGCCGGGTCGCCGATGGGGTGGGGTCCGGCCATGGGTGGTGCTCCAGTACGTTCTATTTGATCGCACCCGCGGGGTGCAAAGCCCGCAGATACAACTTGGTGAATTTGGCCTGCTGAAAGCGCAGCACCGGCCACGCCAGTCGGTAATACCAGGCGCTCGGCCGCGAAAAGGAGCGGATCGTCAACCAAACCGAGTCGTCCTCGCGGTGCTCGACGATGAAGGATTCCTCACCACTCTCCGGGTGACCGGCCAGGGTGCCGTAGGCGAACCCGATGCGGGCGGCCTCGTCGATCACGTAAACGACCCGCACCGGCGCGGTCACGCCGATCGGTCCAACCCGCATCTTGAGTGTGGCCGTCATACCGTTCGCAATATACGGGGTGCCATCCTCAGCGAAGGTCGCTTCATTGACCGGATGCTGCTGCCCGCCCGCCGGCGCGCCGTCAGGCCCAAAGGTCACCGGCGTGTACTGCACGCCGGTTCCATTTTCGAGGTCGGTCACCTCCATGCCGCTGCCGCGCTGGATTCCCCACGTCATCAGCAACTTCGTCGCGGCTTCAAAGCGTTCCGGCGAACTGCCGAGCCTGACGCTCTGCTCCATCGGCCGGTAGCCCTTGGGCGGATAGCTCATCAGGTCGGGCGCCAGCGTACCGCCGATGGCAGCGTAGCTGACGGCGGCGTCGGTGAAGGTGGCCCTGCGCATCCGCTTTACTTCTTGTCTTTGGTCTCGATGTCGCCGCTGAGCGCGGCGATGAAGGCTTCCTGCGGAACTTCGACCCGGCCGACCATCTTCATGCGTTTCTTGCCCTCTTTCTGCTTCTCCAGCAGCTTGCGCTTGCGTGAGATGTCACCGCCGTAGCATTTGGCCAGCACGTCTTTGCGCATCGCCGAGATGCTCTCGCGGGCGATGATGTGCGCGCCGATCGCGGCCTGGATGGGCACCTCGAACTGCTGGCGCGGAATCAGTTTGCGCAGGCGCCCGGTCATTAGCGCGCCGTAGGCGTAGGCCTTGTCGCGGTGCACGATGGCGGAAAACGCGTCGACCTGTTCGCCCTGCAGCAGAATGTCGACCTTGACCAGGTCGGCTTCCTGCTCGCCGGAGGGTTCGTAGTCGAGCGAGGCGTACCCGGCGGTGCGGCCCTTGAGCATGTCGAAGAAGTCGAACACGATCTCACCGAGCGGCATCGAGTAGCGGATCTCGACGCGGTCTTCGCCGAGGTATTCCATGCCGAGCAGGGTGCCACGGCGACTCTGACACAGCTCCATAATCACGCCGACGTAGTCTTTCGGGGCGAGAATCGCGGCCTTGACCATGGGTTCGAGCACCTTGGCAATTTTGCCGGTGGGGTATTCGCTCGGGTTGGTGACCGTGACGGTGCGCTTGTCGTCGGTGGTGACCTCGTAGGGCACGCTCGGCGCCGTGGTGATGAGGTCAATATTGAATTCACGTTCGAGGCGTTCGGTGATGATCTCGAGGTGCAGCAGGCCGAGAAACCCGCAGCGAAATCCGAAACCGAGGGCGACGGATGTCTCCGGCTCGTAGCCGAGGCTGGCGTCAGACAGCTTGAGTTTGTCCAGTGCTTCGCGCAGCGCCGGATAATCGCTGCCGTCGATCGGGTACAGGCCGGAGAACACCATGGGCTGCGGTTCGTCGTAGCCGGGCAGGGCGTCGGTCGCCGGGCGCACTGCGGTCGTGATGGTGTCGCCGACCTTGGACTGGCGCACGTCTTTCACACCGGTGATCAGGTAGCCGACCTCGCCGACCCTGAGACCCTTGCTCTCCACCGGTTCGGGCGAGATGACGCCGATCTCGAGGATCTCGTGCGTCGCCTTGGTCGACATCATCTGAATTTTTTCATGGGCCTTTAGGTGCCCGTCGATCATGCGCACGTAGGTGACGACGCCGCGGTAGCTGTCGTAGACCGAGTCGAAGATCATGGCGCGAGCGGCGGCATCAGGGTTACCCTTCGGCGCCGGAATCATCGTCGTGGCGAGGTTCAGCAGCTCTTCAACACCGGCGCCGGTCTTGCCGGAGACACGCAGCACGTCTTCGGGGCGTCCGCCGATGAGGCTCGCGAGTTCGCGGGCGTACTTCTCCGGATCGGCGGCCGGCAGGTCGATCTTGTTGAGCACCGGAATGATCGTGAGGTCGTTCTCGAGGGCGAGGTAGAGGTTGGCGAGGGTCTGAGCTTCGATGCCCTGGGCCGCGTCGACCAGCAGGATGGCGCCCTCGCAGGCGGCGAGGCTGCGGGAGACCTCGTAGGTGAAGTCGACGTGGCCGGGGGTGTCGATCATGTTGAGGGCGTAGGTGACGCCGTCCATTTCCCACGGCATGCGCACGGCCTGGCTCTTGATGGTGATGCCGCGTTCCCGCTCGATGTCCATGCGGTCCAGGTACTGGGCCCGCATGGAACGCTCGTCGACGACGCCGGTGATCTGCAGCATCCGGTCGGCGAGGGTCGACTTGCCGTGGTCGATGTGGGCAATGATGCAGAAGTTGCGGATGAACTCGGGGGCCGTGGCGGCCGGTTCCAGCGCGTGAAGGGCTCTCGGTGACATAGTTCATCTATTCTTCCATGCTCCGGCGGTTGGCGTTCTCCCCGAGCCGCAAGCGCTGGTACCGGCGGCCCCGGCTGCCGACTATCTGCCAGCGGGACTGTCCAACGGTGAGAGGTCCGACCCGGGAGTCGCGTCCGAGAATCGCGGCCGGGTTGACCGAGAGCGCTTCGAGCGTCGTCTGCACCGGCAGCCCTTCCTGCACGGCCAGGGAGGCCTGGTGCACCAAAAAGTTCACCGGAACGACGCGAGCATTGATGATGGCGGTCAACGTGGTCGTGAGTGCAGATGTCATCGCTCCAGCCTCGGCATGCGCTGTGATCGGGGCTGACTAGGCTCGCGGGCATGGAGATTCCCGAGTCACGCGTACCAATTTTGCTCGTTCACGGTATCCGTGCCTCGGCCACGATGTGGAGGTATCAGGAGAAGAAGCTGCGTGCCGCCGGGCACCGGGTTCTCGCGATTGATCTGCCCGGCCACGGGCAGCGGATGACGGAGCCGTTCACGGTGCCGGCCGCGCTCGCCGCCATCGACGACGGGGTGGCGGCGCTCGGTGGCAGTGTGCTGCTGGTCGGGCTCTCGCTCGGCGGCTACTACGCCGTCGCCTATGCCGCAGAGCACCCCGATCGGGTAGCCGGGCTGATCGCTGCCGGCTGTAGTGCAGTTCCCAGGGGCGCTTTGCTCGAGGGGTATCGGCTGCTGGCCCGAATGATTCACCGCCTGCCCGATCGGGGCTTGTGGCTGCACGAGGGTCTGGCACGCCTCCTTCTACCTGCGGCCGGGGCGCGCGATGTACTCGCGGGCGGCGCCGCACTCGACGTGATGGATTCCGGCCTGCAGGCGACCTCGACGCTGACTCCCCTGGCCAGCCTCGCGGCGTATCCCGGCCCGGTCTGGTTGGTCAACGGTGCACTCGATCACTTTCGGCTGAACGAGCGGCGCTTTCTCTCCGCCTGCCGCAACGGGACGGTCGTCGTGGTGCCGGGAGCAACGCATCTGTCGAGCCTGGCCCAGCCGGAGCGCTTCACGGCGATTCTGTTGGGGGTCGCCGGATTGGTGTCGCGGGCGAACTGAGGCCGCGGCATCCGCTTGCCGCAGCATCCGCTTGCCGCGGCCGAGCTGGGTACCCGAATGCACTCATGGCACACCGCACCCGCGTGAGCGCGCCCGATACCGGTGCGCGCTACGGCAACCGGCGTAGGGTTACCCACATCGGGCGCGGTCATGCGCACGGAGGGTGCAGCGGCATCCGCTCGCGCGAGCGAAAAGGGGTTCCCACCGACCGGGCGGGTTTTGGGGGCGGACCAATTGCTGGTAGCGTTAGTGGTTGGCTTGCGTGTTGGGTCCCACCCCGCACGATTTTCGCCGCAGAAGCGCCCTCTACCGCTGAGCGGCTGTCCGTACTAGAACCTAACGAAAGCGTAAAAAACGTGGCAAATATCAAGTCGCAGATCAAGCGAATTGGCACCAACAAGAAGGCCCAGGAGCGCAACAAGGCCGTCAAGAGTGAGTTCAAGTCCGCGATCCGCGCGACTCGTACCGCAATTGCCGCTGGCGACAAAGACAAGGCCGTCGTCGGTCTGGCCTTTGCTTCCAAGAAGCTCGACAAGGCCGTCAGCAAGGGTGTAATCCACCAGAACCAGGCTGCGAACAAGAAGTCCGCCATCGCGAAGGCTGTCGGCGCACTCGTCTAATCGACGCTGCATCCACCCGCACCTGGTGTCTGCGTCGGCTCGTTAGAGCGGATGCTGCACCTCGTGGCACATAAGCCCCCGCCCCTCGGCGGGGGTTTTTTGTGTCCCTGGCACCCCGTTCGGGCAGCAGTGGCGCTGTCCCTGGGTCTCGAATTGACCACACACTCTGTGACGCAGTGGTCCATTACTCGGCGTGTATTGCGGTCAACCGCGCAGGTTGACCCAGGCTCAGCAGCCCCGAGACCCGCTCGTTGCCGATGGTGCTAGCCCTCGCCGCGGCGGGCGATCACGCCGATGAGTCGCTCGAGAGCGTAGACCGGGTCGCGACCCGCACCCTTCACCGCGGCATCCGTTTCGGCGAGCACGAGGATGCAACGGGCAAGGCCCTCGTCGCTCCAGCCGCGCAGGTCCTTCTGGGCACGCTGCACCTGCCAGGGGGCCAGACCGAACTGGGCACCGAGCTGAGCAGAGCCGCCGCGGGCTCCGAAGACCTTCGCCATGGTGCGAATCTTCATAGCGAAGGCCGCGACGATCGGCACCGGATCGGCACCGGAGGTGAGGGCGTGCCGCAGGGTGACGAGGGCCTCGCCATTGCGGCCGGCGATGGCCCAGTCTGCAACCTTGAAGGCGTTGGTTTCAACCCGACCGCCGTAGTAACGGTCGACCGTGGTTTCGGTGACCTCGCTCGTCGCGTCTGCGATGAGCTGTTGGCAGGCGGCGGAGAGTTCGGCCAGATCGTCGGAGAACGCGGCTACAAGCTGCCGCAGCGCACTCGCGGTGACGCGTTTGCCGGCCGCCTTGAACTCGTTCGACGCGAATTCGTACTTCTCGGTGTCTTTCTTGAGCTCGGTACAGACCACCTCGATGGCGCCACCGAGTCCGCTGCGAATAGTGTCGAGCAGCTTCTTGCCCCGCACTCCCCCGCCGTGTCGCAGCACGACGTAGGTGTCGTCGGCCGGGTGCTCTAGGTAGTCGAGCGCCTCGGCGAGAAAGGTGTCGCTGCACTTCTCGACGTTGCTGACCCGAATCAGCCGCGGCTCGCCGAACAGGGACGGGCTCGCCAGGGTGAGCAGCTCACCGGGGGCGTAGCTGTCGGCCTGCACGTCGCTGATTTCAACGCTGGGATCTTCAAGTTTGAGAAAGTCGCGGAGCTGACGGATGGCGCGTTCCGCGAGAAACGTTTCGGTCCCCGAGACGAGCACGATCGGTGCCGGACGCACCTGGTGCCAGCCGAGCTGGGGAATGACGGTGCCCTTGGCCGCGCGGGCGGGGGCTGCCTTGCCGGAGCGGGAGCCGGTCGTGGCGGGTCGTGCGGCCAAAGCGCTCTCCTTGGGTGTCATGCGGGTGGTCGATCAAGCCTAACGCGCACGACTGACCCTCCCGGCAGCAGCCGTCGGCGGCACGGGCGGCCCGCGGTCGGTGATCTTCTCCGTCCAGAGCACGAGGGTGCCGTTGGCCCCTGGCGCAACCACCGCCATCCCCTCCCGGTCGGTGCGCACGGAAACGGTTTTCACCGAGGCGAGAACGTTGAGCAGCGCGTCGGTGGGATGCCCGTAGGTGTTTGTCGCGCCGACCGAGATCAGCCCCACCCGGGCCCGCAACTCGGCGTACAGCTCGGGGCTCTGATCGGCCGAGCCATGGTGGGCGACCTTCACGACGTCGACCCGGCCGGGCGGCGAGACGCGCCGCAAGGCATTCTGCGATTCCTCGCCGAGATCCCCGAGAAAAATCGAACGGATGCCCCGCCCTTCGAACACAATGGTGATGCTTCCCGGGTTGCCCGCCTGCATCGTCGTAGCTCCACGGACGGGCCAGAGTATGTTCCAGCGCAGTCCGCCCAGCGTGCCGGCATCACCCCGAGCCGTCTGACGCACGACGGCTCCACCGGCGGCGAGACGCTCGTGCAGGCGTTCGTCCTGCGCGTTCTCCGGCTGCCCGACCAGGGCGGTATCGACCTTGCCGATGACAGCATCCAACCCGCCGATATGGTCGAGGTCGTAGTGGGTAAGTACGAGCAAATTGATGCGACTGATGCCAAGGGTCGCCAGGCAGCTCGCGAGCAGTTTCGGGTCGGGACCGACGTCAACCAGGCCGTACCGATCACCATCGCGCACGACGACGGCGTCGCCCTGCCCAATATCGCAGGCTGCAATCTGCCAGTTCGCCGGCAAGGAGGCGGCCCGGCCAATTCCGGTGCCGATCAGCGACCCGGCGTAACCTCCGAAGCCGACCAGCAGCACGGCGAGGACCGCCGCCGGCCAGCGGGCGGGGCGAGCTGCCGGGCCGCGCAGGACGACCACGAGCGTGAGCAAGGTGACGACTGAGAGCAGCAATACGCCGGGCACTCCGCCGGGCCACGGCAGGCGGGTGCCCGGCAGCGTCGACGTGGTCTGGGCAACGGCGGCGATCCACGCCGATGGCAGCCAGGCCAGGGCGAGCAGGCCCGACGCTACGCCCGGGAGCACCGGCAGGGTCAGGCAGGCGATCAGCCCGACCACCGTGGCGACCGGCGCGGCGGGACCAGCGAGAATGTTGGCCGGCACCCCGTACAGCGGCAGGCTGGGGCTCAACAGAATGAGCACGGGCTGGCAGGCCAGTTGGGCGGCCAGGGGAATGGCGATGACGGCGGCCAGGGCCAGCGGCATCCACTGGCTGAGCAGCCGGCTGAGCGGACCGGCCAGAATGAGGAGCCCCGCGGTCGCGAGCACGGACAGCGCAAAGCCGTAGTTGCGGGCCAGCCACGGGTCGCTCGCGAGCAGTCCGATCACCACGATGAGCAGGGTGGGCACGCCTCGCCCGGGCCGGCCGGCGCCGATCGACGCGAGAGTGAGGGTGGCCATGACCGCCGAGCGCAGCACGCTCGGCTCGGGTGTGACCAGCACGGTAAAGCCGAGCAGCGTCGCCAGTGACAGCAGAATGCGCCAGCTCCGACCGAGCCGCAGGTAGCCGCCGAGCAGCATGATCGCGGCGATGACGATGGCACAATTGGCCCCGGAAACGGCGGTCAAGTGGCTCAGGGAGCTGGTTTTCATGGCTTGATCGAGGTCGGGGCTGACCGCGCTCGTGTCGCCGATCGCCAGGCCGGGGAGCAGATCGCCCCCGTCACCGGGGAGGCTCGTCGCGGCCGCCGCGAACCGAGCGCGGAGCTCGTTCGCCCACTGCAGCCACCAGGGCGGAGACTCGGCTACCTGAGCGGGGTCGGTGGCAAACAGCAAGGCGACCGCCGCGTCGCCCGGATCCGTCGGGCGCAGGGTGCCGCGCAGGCGCAGGCTGGTGCCGATCTCGGGTTCGTCGCCTCCCCCGGCTGCCTCGGCGAACACCACCACCGGGGTCGACACCCTCGTCGATTCGCCGCGCAGGTCCAACTGCGTGAGCGTGGCCCGGTAGCGCACCCGCCCCGACGTACCGCCGCCGATGAAAGCTTTGGCTGGTACCGGAACCGACCAGACCGTGACCGTGACCGTAAGCGTCGCGTGCGACTCCGCGGCGGCGCGCACCTCCGGCGGCAGGCGCACCGGCGCCCATACCCCGACGGCAGTGGCGACAAGAGCCGCCGCCGCACAGCAGAGCACGATGCTGCCGCCCCGCGTCTGCCAGCGGTCACCCGGCCGAGGTGACGTTCCGGGGGTAGTCCGACCCCACCGACGGGACGCTGCATTCTGCTCCACGACCCGCCGAGCAGCACGACCGCTGGCCAGCACAGCGCTCGCACGATCGGTTGCCGATCGAACTGGCTGCGGCGCATCGGCCCCCAGCACGACGGAATGCGCCGGCATCCGTTTCATCACGAGGATGCCAGCCGTCACCCCGGCCGCTGCCCACAGGACCAGGGCGATGGACCAGGCGCCCTCTGGCGCTCCGATCAGCAACCCTGCAGTGAGCCACGCGGCCAGGGCCGGAAGCGCCAGCCGCAAGTCGAGGCTCATACCGTAATGAGGTCTTTGAGCGCCTCGAACGTTTTATCGCCGATTCCCGTGACATCGCGCAGGCCGTCCACGCTGGTGAATCGCCCGTTAGCCGTGCGAAAGTCGATGATGCGCTGTGCCATGGTTGGGCCGATGCGGGGCAGGGAGTCGAGATCGGCGAGCGTCGCCGAGTTGAGGTTGACCTTGGCGGCGGGCGAGCCAGCTCCCCCGGAGACGGCCGCCGCTGGGACGCCCGGCGGCACCTCGCCCTGCCGCGGCACGTAGAATTGCTCGCCATCGCTCACGACCCGGGCAAGATTAACCCCGGCAGGGTCGGCCTCGGCGCTCAGCCCGCCGGCGGCGGCGATCGCATCCATGACCCGGGCGCCGTCCCGCAACTCGAACAGGCCGGGCCGGGCAACCGCCCCCAGAACGTGCACGAAGATGAGCGCGTCCGTGGCAGAGTCATTCGGCGCTGTGCTCTCACCGGCATCAAACGGCTCGAGGCTGCCGCCCGTGGGGATCGATAGCGTTTGCGAGCCGACCGTGCGCTGCCCCGCCTGCTGGCCCACCGCCGACACGATGACGGCGACCACGAGGGCGAGCAGCAGGAGCACGACGGCCGCTCCCACGCCAACTCGCAGTCGGGGACGTCCCCCCGCGGCCGGAGCGAGGCGCTCCAGATCGAGGGGGAACCGGTCGGGCTGCATGCTCGCAGGCTAGGCCGCGCGAAGTATCCGTTTCTGGTCGGATGCCCCATCTGTGCACAGAGAAAGCAGGACGGGCCTGTGGAGAAGGCCCCGGCCGATCCTGCGAGGGATCGACCGCGGCCCGATTTTGCCTTCCGCTATGGGCGGGTGACGAAGGAGACGAGCTTCGGCACGCGCACAATCACCTTGATGATCTCGCGATCACCGATCGAACGGATGACCGCGGCGGCTTCCCGCGCCATCTTCTCCAAGTCTTCGCTCGAGATTTTCGGCGATACCTCGAGGAGGGTGCGCATCTTGCCGTCGACCTGGACGACCGCGGTGACCGATTCCTGCACGAGCAGGGTCTGCTCGGCCTTGCGCCACGGCACGAGGGCGATGCACGGCTCGTAGCCGAGGTGCTCCCACATGTCCTCCGCGGCGTAGGGGGCGAACAGGTTCAGCGCCATGGCGGTGGCTTCGGCGGCTTCGCGCACGGCGGCATCCGCTGGCCCGGCACCGGTATCGATGACCTTGCGGGTCGCGTTGACGAGCTCCATCAGGCGGGCGACGACGACGTTGAACTTGAACGACTCCACCAGGCCGGGTGCGTCGGACAAGAACCGGTGGGTGACACGGCGCAGGGTGACGTCGCCCGTCTTCCACTCCACATCGGGCGCACTCGTGACGTCGCGGGCGACGCGCCAGGCGCGGGCCAGGAACTTGGCCGAGCCGACCGGGGAAACGTCAGACCAATCGATGTCGTCTTCGGGCGGGCCGGCGAAGGCCATCGTGAGGCGTACGGCGTCAACGCCGTGGCGTTCGATCTCCTCGGTGAAGTAGACCAGGTTGCCTTTGCTTTTGCTCATCTTGGCGCCGTCGAGAATCACCATGCCCTGGTTGAGCAGGGCGGTGAACGGCTCGGTGAAGCTCACATAGCCCTCGTCGAAGAGGAACTTCGTGATGAACCGCGCGTACAGCAGGTGCAGAATGGCGTGCTCGACGCCGCCAACGTACTGGTCGACGGGCGCCCACTTCTCGGCCTCTTTCGGGTCGAAGGCCTTGGTGTCGTCCGTGGGGTTCAGGAACCGCAGAAAGTACCAGGAGCTGTCGACGAAGGTGTCCAGGGTGTCGGCGTCGCGGGTCGCCGGCGTGCCGTCGATCGGGTTCGGCACGTTGACCCAGTCGGTCGCGCCGCCGAGCGGCGACGTTCCCCGCGGCTTCAGATCGAGGCCCTCTGCCGGCGGCAGCAGCACCGGCAGCTGGTCTTCGGGAACCGGGATCTCTGCGCCATCGGCGCCGTGGATGATCGGGATCGGAGCGCCCCAGTAACGCTGCCGGGAAACCAGCCAGTCGCGCAGACGATAGTTCTTAGCCGACCGGCCGAGCCCGTCGGCGGCGAGCTGCTCGACGATGCGCTTGATCGCGGTGATCTTGCTCAGGCCGTTGAGCGGACCGGAGTTGATGAGGCGGCCCTCGCCTGCCAGGGCGATGCCGGTGCTGAGCGGGTCGAGCGCCGGCAGCTCTTCGGTGCCGTCGAGCATGCCCTGGGTGATCACCGGGATCATGCCGGTGGCCGGCGAGTTGGTGTCGACGACGACGCGCACGGGCAGGTCGAAGGCGCGGGCGAAATCGAGGTCGCGCTGGTCGTGGGCCGGCACGGCCATGATCGCGCCGGTGCCGTAATCGGCAAGCACGTAGTCCGCCGCCCAGATCGGGAGGCGTTCCCCGTTGACCGGGTTGATCGCGTAGCGGCCGATGAACACGCCGGTCTTGGGCCGGTCGGTGGCCTGACGCTCGATCTCGGTGCTGCGCTGAACCTGCACGAGGTAATCCTGGAAGGCTTCCTGCACCTCGGGCGTCGCCTCGGCGACGAGTTCAGCGGCGAGGTCGCAATCCGGGGCGACGACCATGAACGTCGCGCCGAACAGCGTGTCCGGCCGGGTGGTGAACACGGTGACGCGTTCGGTGCGCCCCTCGACCTGGAAGTCGACATCCGCTCCGATGGAGCGGCCGATCCAGTTGCGCTGCATGTTGAGCACCTTGGCCGGCCAGGTTCCCTCGAGCTGATTGAGGTCATCCAGCAGACGGTCGGCGTAGTCGGTGATCTTGAAGTACCACTGGGTGAGTTTCTTCTTCACGACGACGGCGCCGCTGCGGTCGCTCGTGCCGTCGGCCAGCACCTGCTCGTTGGCGAGTACGGTCTGGTCGATCGGGTCCCAGTTGACCCAGCTGTCCTTGCGGTAGGCCAGGCCCTTCTTGTACAGCTGCAGGAACAGCCACTGGGTCCACTTGTAATATTCGGGGTCGCTCGTATGCAGTTCGCGGTCCCAGTCGAAGCTGGTCGCGTAGAGCTTCATGCTCTTCTTCTGCTGGGCGATGTTGTCGTAGGTCCAGCCGCGCGGGTCGATGCCCCGCTTGATGGCGGCGTTCTCGGCGGGCAGGCCGAAGGAATCCCAGCCGATCGGGTGCAGCACGTTGAAACCCTGGTGGCGCCAGTAGCGGGCGACGACGTCGCCGAGCGCATAGACCTCGGCGTGGCCCATGTGCAGGTCGCCGGAGGGGTAAGGGAACATATCGAGCACGTACTTGCGTGGGCGGGTGTCGCCCTCACCGCTCGTCTTGAACGGAGCGAGCTCCTCCCAGATGGGTTGCCACTTCGCCTGGATCGCGGCGAAGTCATACACTTCTTCGTCGCTCTCAACGCTCGAATCGATGCGGACGCTTTCGTGCTCGTGAACCACGTGACTCTCATTCATTGCAGGGGTTAGACATGATTGATACGAGGTGCACGCGCAACAAAGCGCCGGTGTACCCCCCTTTAGATTACTAGGACGCAGCGACTCCAAGGTCGCACGAGGCACGAAGCCTTCGCAGCTGGCCGCCCGGGCCGCCAGAGAGCCCGGCCTTGTTGATTCAGGCGCAGCACGTAGGCTGAGCGAAATGAATGACATCCTCACGTGGATCCTCGACACCGTATCCAGCGTCGACCCGGTCGTTCGAACGCTGCTGGCCTTTTTGGGTATGCTGCTGGAAACTTCAGTGCTGGTCGGCCTGGTCGTTCCCGGCGACACCATAGTGATCGTCGCCAGCACGGCGGTCTCCGGCCCGGTCGAGTTTGTCACGCTCGTGCTCGCCGTGATCGTCGGCGCCCTGGGCGGGGAGAGCATCGGCTTCGCGCTCGGTCACCACTTCGGACCGTTCATCCGCGCGAGCCGGCTGGGCCGCCGCATCGGCGAACACAACTGGATTCGCGCCGAGAACTACCTCGACCGGCGCGGTGGTTTGGCCGTGTTCATCTCCCGGTTTCTGCCGGTGCTGCACTCCCTCATTCCGGTCACCGTCGGAATGAGCCATATGCGCTACCGCACCTTCATGGCCTGGACCGTGCCCGCCTGCGTTATCTGGTCACTCGCCTATGTCACCGTCGGGTCGGCGGCGGCCGGCGGCTACCGCGAGCTCAGCGGCAGCCTGCACTTCGCCGGCTACCTGTTCGTCGGCGTGATCGCACTGTTCGTACTGGCGGTGTTCCTGATCAAGAAATGGCTGCACCGCCGCGAGCTGCGTCACATGGACTAAGTCCGGGCGGGCAGGGTCACCCGGCCCGTCACCAGGTCGTCGGGCACCGGCGTGTGGGAGATGAGCAGCACGGCCCGGTGGGCGTCGGCCGCAGCTCTCAGCAGGTCGCGCACGAGGGCATCCGCCTGGGCGCTGTCGACGTTCGCGGTGGGTTCGTCGACGATGAGCACCGGAAAGTCGGCCAGCAGGGCCCTGGCCAGGGCAATCCGCTGAGCCTGTCCGCCGGAGACCAGGGCGCCGCGCTCCCCGACCCGGGCATCGAGGCCGCCGCGCGCTGCGACCCATTCGGCCAGTCCGACGCGGGCCAGCACGGCCAACAACTCGGCGTCGGTGGCAGTATCGCGGGCAAACAGCAGATTTTGACGGATGCTGTCGTCAAATAACCACGGGCGCTGCTCGCACAGTCCGACCACCCGCCGCACGTCGGTCTGAGCGAGCAGGCGGGCTTCGACCCCGTTCAGACGGTACGAACCGGTGTAGTCAAGAAACCGCACCAGGGCCTGCGCGAGGGTGGTCTTGCCGGCACCACTCGGTCCGGCCAGGTGCACCCGGTCCCCCGGCGCGAGCCGAAGGGTCACACCGGCCACGCCCGGTTCGGTCTGGCCGGGCCAGCTGGCACCCAGGTCGGTCAGTTCGAGCATGACCGGGGTTGCCCGCAACGGCCGGGGGTTCGGAACATCGACGGGAATCTCAGCCGGTGGCGAAGCCGGAACAACCTCGGCGACGCGCCGCGCGCTCACCCGCACCTGGCGCCAGGCCGAGGCGGCGAGCGGAATCATTCCGAACACCTCGAATACGGCCAGCGGCACGAGCACGGCGACGATGAGGGTCGGGCCGAGCAGGTCCGGGCTGAGGAGTCCGCCGCCGCCGTTGAGCGCGGGTATGCCGAAGTAGAGCGCGCCCAGCGTTGCCGCACCGGCAAACAGCGCAACGACGGCCGATTGCACACCCACTCCGACCGAGCGGCGCAGGGTGGCCCGGCGCAGGCGCTCATCGGTGCGGGCGAGCGCGGCGAGACGCGGCCTGAGGGCGTCGAAGGCGGTGAGCACGTCGAGGTTCTCCACGATTTCGAGCACCTCATCGGCGAGGGTGCCGCGGAGCGGTGCGAGCTCCCGCTCTGCCCGGGCAGCGAGGCTGCCGGAAAAGAGGGTGCCGAGCACTCCGGCCAACAGCAGGCAGACGAGCAGGGTGAGGCCGGCGGCCGGCACGATCAGCCAGATGCCGATCACGCTGAGCAGGGTGGTGATTCCCGCGACCAGCAGCGGTTGCACAACCCGCAGCGGCAGGTCCTGCAGGTCATCGACGTCGCGCACGAGGCGGGTGAGCAGATCGCCGCGCCCGGTCTGGGCCAGGCCGGCCGGGGCGACCGGAACGATACGACGAAAGATGCCCAGGCGGAGTTCGGCGAGTTGCCGGAATGCGGCATCGTGGCTGGTCAGGCGCTCCAGGTAGCGAAACACGGACCGAAAGATGGCGAAGGCACGCACGCCGACGACGGCCAAGCCCAGATAGGCCAGGGACGGCATTTCGGCGGCGCGGGTAATGAGCCAGGCCGAGCAGGCCAGCAGCGCCACCGCCATGACGGCGCTCGTCACGCCGGCCAGCAGGCCTGGAGCGAACCAGCGCGGGCGCGGCTGGGCGAGCCGCAGTACGTCGCGCGCGGTCGGGCTCGGCGTCCGGTCAGACATGAATCAGCTCCTGCAGCTCGATCATATGGTCAGCTGCGGCCAGGACGCCCGGCCGGTGGCTGACCACGATCACGACGCGGCCCTGATCGGCCAGTCGGCGCAGCCCGGCCAGCAGGCCGGCCTCGGCGTCGACGTCGAGCGCCGAGCTGGGTTCGTCCAGAATCACGACCTGGCACTCGGTCGCGAGGGCCCGGTAGATCGCCCGCGCGGCGGCGACGCGCTGCGCCTGCCCACCCGAAAGCCCGTCGCCGTTGACCCCGAGCACCGTGGCCGGTGAAACCTCAGCGGCCCCCGCCCAGTCGAGGGCCTGAGCGACCAGAGTCCCGGTGGGCGTGCCCTGGCCAGTGGATGCCGCCCCCAGCGCCACATTCTCGGCCACCGTTCCCCGGACCAGGCCGGGTCGCTGGCCGGCCCAGGCCAGCCACGGCCGACTCGGCCCGGCTGCCACGGCAACGCCGCCGAGCGTCACTGCGCCGGTCAGGGGTACGAAGCCGAGCAGGGCGGCGACGAGGGTGGACTTGCCGACTCCGCTCACGCCGCGCAGCACGCTAATTTGCCCGGAGGCGAATTCGGCGTCCAGCCGGTCGATCACGACGGTGTCGCCGCGCCGAATAGACACGTCGACCAGGCGCAGCGCGCCGGCACCGAGGCCTCCCAGCGCGACCGGCGCAGCCGCAGGATCGACCGGCGCCGGGGCATCCGCTTTATTGGAGTCGTCGTCGAGAATCTTGAACAGCTCTTCGGCAGCGGCCAGGCCGTCGGCCGCGGCGTGAAATTGCGCTCCGACCTGGCGCACCGGCAGAAACGCCTCGGGGGCCAGCAGCAGGACGAACAGCCCGACGCCGAGCAGCAGCGCGCCGTCGATGAGCCGCAGGCCAATCGACACGGCGATGAGAGCGACCGAGAGACTCGCGGCCAGTTCGAGCACGAAGCCGCTCAGAAAGGAGACCCGCAGCACCTTCATGGTACGGGTGCGGTACTGCTCGGTGATGGAACGGATGCGATCAAACTGACGGCGTTCCCGGCCGTAGATCTTGAGGGTGCCGAGGCCGCCGACCACGTCGAGAAACCCGGTGGAGAGGCGTTGCAGTGCCTGCCACTGGTCTTGCTGTACCGACTGGGTGACCCGGCCGATGAGAATCATGAACACGGGGATGAGCGGGATCACGATGATGACGGTGAGGCCGCTGGGCAGGTCTTGCCAGAGCATTACCGCGATCAGAATCGGCGTGGCGATCGCGGTCAGCAACAGCTGCGGCAGATACCGCGCGAAGTAGTTGTCGAGTGCGTCGAGGCCGGTCGTGACAACGGTCGCCAGGCGTGCACTCTGCTGCGAGGCGACCCAGTCGGGGCCGCGCTCGGCGAGCTTGGCCATGACCTTGGTGCGCAGTTGACTCTTTACCTGCGCCGCACCGCGGTTGGCCGCGACTTCCAGCAACCAGATCAGCAGAGACCGCAGCACAATGACCGCGGCCAGGGCGACCAGCGTGGGTACGATCTCAGTGAGGGGCTCCCCCGCCACCAGGAGGGTGATTGCTCGGGTGAGAAACCACGCGAAGGCGACGACAACGAGGGTTTGTGCGAACCCGAGCAGCGCGCCAATGAGAAGAAACCGGCGCGCCGCTGAGGCATAACGAAGAAGGCGAGGATCCAGGGGGCGCACTGGCTTATTCTCCCACAGCCCGTGTCACGGGTGTGCTGGTCAACGGGGTACTCGTCAGGGGCGAGCTAGTGAACAGAGACCTCAATATGGGCCCGACCAATGCGCTTGCGGAATACCCAGTAGGTCCAACCCTGATAGAGCAGAATGACGGGCATTCCGATCAGTGCCGTCCAGCTCATCACACCCAGCGTGTACGCCGACGAGGAGGCGTTGGCGATGGTCAGGCTGTTGGCTGGGTCGTTACTCGCCGGCATGACCTCGGGAAACAGCGAAGCGAACAGGCTCAGCACGACCAACCCGATAGCGCCGGCCATCAAGCCGAATGCGAGCCGCTCGGCCCCGCGCAGGTTGGCGAGGAACGATGCGATCAGTGCACCAGCCGCCACGGCGGCCAGAAGAGCGGATGCCACGGTGCCGTAGGCAAAGATTGTCCACACCAGGAAGGTAGCCGCGACAACGATCGTCAGGATGCCGGCTTTGGTGGCGAGCTTGCGTGCCCGCACTCTAATGTCACCCTCGGTCTTGAGCGAGATGAAGACCACACCGTGCACAAAGAACAGCAGCAGAGTGGTGACCCCACCGAGCAGGGCATACGGGTTGAGTAGGTCAAAGAAGGTACCGGTGTAGTTGTGGTTGACGTCGAGGTTCACGCCGCGCACGATGTTCGCGAACGCCACACCCCAGAGCAATGCCGGAACGGCCGATCCGACGATTATCATGCCGTCGAACCATTTCTTCCACGAAGATTCGGGGCGTTGGTGCCGGTATTCAAACGACACCCCGCGCACGATCAGGGCCACCAGAATAAGCATGAGCGGGAGGTAGAAACCGCTGAACATCGTTGCGTACCATTCGGGGAACGCCGCGAACAACGACGCCCCAGCCACGATCACCCAGGTCTCGTTAAGGTCCCAAACCGGACCGATGGTGTTGATGAGAACGCGGCGATCGGTGTCGTCCCGGCCCAGGAATGGGAGAGACATGCCGACCCCAAAATCGAATCCATCGAGCACGAAGTACCCAACGAACATGACAGCGATGATCCAGAACCAAAGAATTGTGAGATCCATTTTGTATTCCCCTAGACCCGTCTTAATAGACCGTGGCGGTGTGCTTGACTTCGCCGGACTCGGCGTCGAGAACCGGAGCATCGTCCGGCCCCTTCTGAACGGCTTTCAGGATGAGTTTGAACTCGACCACCACGAGAATGCCGTAGAGCACCGTGAAGGCGATCAGGGAGATGAGAATTTCCACGCCGGTCACGCCGGGTGAAACGCCGTCCTGCGTTCTCAGCAGACCAAACACGAGCCACGGCTGGCGGCCCATTTCGGTGAATACCCAGCCGACCGTCATCGCGAGTAGCGAAGCGGGGAAGCTCCAAATAGCGAGCTTCCATACCCAATTCTGCGTCGGCATCCGTCCCTTGCGGGTGAGAAACAGCCCAACGACGGCCACGAGCATGTGTACGAGACCGAGAGCGATCATCCAGCGGAACGCCCAATAGGTGATCCAGATGGTGGGCGTGTAGTCGCCGGGGCCGTACGTCGAAACGTACTGGGCCTGCAAGTTGTTGATGCCCTGCACGGTGCCGTCGAAGGTGTGGGTCGAGAGGAACGAGAGCAGGTACGGGATGCGGATCGAGAAGAGTTCGTGCACACCGTCGGGCGTGCCGAGTGTAAAGAGGGAGAACGACGCGTTGGCTCCGGTGGCCGTGTGGTAGAGCGCCTCGGCGGCTGCCATTTTCATCGGCTGTACCTCACCCATCACGAGGCTGAGCTGGTCGCCGGCGAGAGTTGTACCAATGCCGGCCAGGACCATCATCCACAGACCGAATTTGAGAGCTGGGCGCATGGTCTCAAAATGCTGGTTACGTGCCAGGTGCCAGGCCGCCACCGAAATGATCAGGCCTGCCGACACCATGAAACACGCGAAGATGGTGTGCGGGAACGCCGCCAGTGCGATTGGGTTGGTGAGCAGGTCCCCGATGCTAGTCAGCTCGGCCCGGCCCTTCTCCGCGTTGATGGTATACGCGATCGGGTTCTGCATGAAGGCGTTGGCCGCGAGGATGAAGTAAGCCGACGTGATGCTGCCCATCACGGTGAGCCAGATGGTGGCGAGATGCACCTTCTTCGGCAGTTTGTCCCAGCCAAAGATCCACAGGCCGATGAACGTCGCCTCGAGGAAGAAGGCAAGGATGCCCTCGAACGCGAGCGGGGCCCCGAACACGTCACCGACGAAGCGCGAGTAATCCGACCAGTTCATACCGAACTGAAACTCCTGCACGATTCCCGTCACGACGCCCATGGCGAAGTTGATCAGAAAGATTTTGCCGAAGAAGTGCGTCAGCTGCAAGTACTTGGCCTTGTCGGTGCGCACCCACGCCGTCTGGACGATGGCAACCGTGAGGGCCATGCCAATGGTGAGAGGTACGAAGAGGAAATGGTAAACGGTCGTAAGACCGAACTGCCACCGTGAGAGGAGTAACGGATCCAACCACTCGTTCATATGCCCTCCAGCATTTATTCGCATCACGCATAATTTCTACGCTGTGTAGAACACTACACTTCTACGCTGTGTAGAAACCTGGGTATGACAGCAATTTTCTACGACACGTAGAAATTACAGTTCGACCGCGTAGGATGCTGCGTATGGCAAATTTGGGCGTGCTTGAGCGGCTTCTGATGGATGTTCTGTGGGACTCCCCCACACCGTTGACCGCCAACGACCTCAAGGATTCTTTAATGCGCCCGGGTCTTGCGACCAAGCCCACGAAGCCACTGGCGACCACAACCGTTCTGACGGTGTTGTCTCGACTTGAGACAAAGGGTTTCGTCACCCGCGACCGCAGCGTCCGCCCACACACGTACACCGCTGTTATGACCCGTGCGACCCACACGGCCGGGCTCATGCATGAGGTACTCGGGCAGGTGCCGGACCGCCAAGCGGCCCTCGTGCGGTTCATTGGAGGCGTCACCCCTCAGGAGGCAGACACACTGCGCCAGCTCCTCGGCGTTGCGACGACCGACAACCTCTAACTCCGCCAGACCTTAACTGCGATACCCGTGATCATCAGCGCCGCCCTGCTTGGCGTCATTGCCGTGATTCTCGCTTGGCCTTTTCCGTTGGTGCTGGCCCGCTCGGATTGGCCCGCGCGCTCCCCGGACGTCGCCCTCGTGCTCTGGCAGGCCATCGCCCTGTCCGGTGGCATGTCGATGATCGGCTCACTGCTGCTCTACGGTCTTGTTCCGTTCGGTAATGCTCTGCTACAGAGCGTCATCGCCCTCGGCGACAGCCTGCGGTCCGGCACTCTTCCGGCCGATACGAGTTTCACCCACGTGCTCGCGCTCGGGGCAGCTATTCTGCTCAGCACTCACCTGCTGTTGAATTTGTTCGCCACTTTCGTGCGCGCCGAGCGACAGCGACGCCGCCACTACACTCTCATCGCCCTGCTCAGCGATCCTCTGAACGGCCAACCGGGAATGCGCGTCATCGACCATCCTGCCCCGGTCGCCTATTGCCTTCCCGGTGCTGGTCATTCCGCGACGGTGCTGTCTAAGGGATTGCTCCGCCTGCTCGACGCCGACCAGGTGCGTGCGGTGATCGCCCACGAACGAGCCCATCTGGTTCAGCAGCATCACCTGGTGTTACTGGCCTTCAAGAGTTGGCACAGCGCCCTACCCTGGTTTCCCATCGCCAATCGCGCCGAAAATGCCGTGGCGCTCTTGGTTGAAATGATCGCGGACGATCGCGCACGCCGCGACGTGGACGACCGCACACTTGCTACCGCTATCGCGCTCGTGGGGCTGGGGCAACAACCGGAGGTCCTCGCCGCGGCGTCGGATGGCGAGTCGGACGAGCCATGGATCTCGTCGCCGGAGCGCGCTCTCGTCGCTCCGCGGGTGTACCGGCTCATGAACCAGGCTCTTCCCCTGTCCCGCCTCGCCACCATGGCCGTCTTCGTGACCGCGATCGCGCTCGCCCTCGCCCCCGCCATCGTGCTGTTGCGGGCATAGACGCACAAAACCCTCACACCGCCCAAGAAGGGACGTTATGAGGGTTTTGGGTGAAACGATCCTGCTAGAAGAGGTTTGCCTTTTCGAGCCAGGCCGCCGCGATGGCCTCAGCGGACTTCTGGTCATTGACGCTCTCAGAGTTGAGGCTCACCAGGTCCTCAGCGCTGAGGGCAGCACTGATCTTGTTCAGTACCGACGCGGCCTTGTCGGTGACCTTTTCGGAAACCAAAGGCACGACGTTGTCCGAGAAGAAGAGACCATCGGGGTCGCTCAGCGCCACGAGCTTGTCTGACTTGATGTTGGGGCTTGCCGTATAAATATTGGTCAGCTGAATCGCGTTGTCAACAAGAGCCTTAACGGTCAGCGGACCACCACCATCCTCAATCGGGGTGAAACCGGCGGTTTCGATGCCGTACTTCGCCTTGAGGGCGGCCGGCCCATACGGACGTGTCTCCAGCACAGAGGTGCCACCAACCATGAGCGGTTCGGTGACATTCTTCAGTGACGCGATGTCCGTTAGGTTGTATTTTTCCGCGAAGGCTTGGGTTACGGTCCAGGAATTCTGGTCTGAGGCCGCCGCTTTGTCCAGCACGCGCAGGGTGGAAGGAAGCGCCGCTTGGAGCTCGGTGTAGATCGCGTCGCTCGTGCCACCGACAGCGTTCGGTTCGAGTGCCTGCAGCAGGCTACCGGTGTATTCGGGGAATACATCGACGCCGCCTGCTTCCAGCTCGGGCAGGTACACCTCGCGCTGGCCTATCCGGAACGTGCGGTCGACGGTGAAACCGTTGGCCTCTAATGCCTGCGAGTAGATCTCGGCGATGATCTCGTTGGAGTAGTAGTCCTGGGAACCCACAACGAGCGTGTCGGCAGCGCTTGTGGCGCCACTTCCACTGCCCAGGGGATCACCGGACGCGCACCCTGCGAGGGCTACTGCGGCCCCAACCGCGACCACACTGATGAGCGTGAGTCGGCCTTTTTTTGCTGTGAACATGCGTTTTCCTTTCATGATGGCGAATTCCATCACCGGGCCAGCTTGGTGAAACCGGCCCAGATGTCTGTGGGGCGTCCGGCCGCAACTCCGCGGGGAACAACCAATTTCTGAAGCACCGTAAAGATACCCTCAAGCAGCAGCGCGAGCAGAATAACGAGAATGGACCCGCCCAGCATCTGCGCATAATCGAGATTTTTCAACCCCGTGAACAGGAAGCGGCCCAGTCCGATGTCGGCCACGTAGGCAGCGAGTGTGGCGGTGGCCACGATTTGCAGCGTGGCCGAGCGCAACCCACCCATCAAGAGAGGAAGGCTGAGCGGAAGCTCCACTTTGCGCACAATCTGCCCCTCCGACATCCCCACGGCTCTGGCGGCATCGATGGTCGCGCGATCAATCGCTTCAAAGCCGGTGTATGCCCCCGCGAGAATGGGTGGGATCGCGAGCACCGTGAGGGCCGCGTAGGGTGCGGTCAGACCGATTCCCACCGACAGAGCGACAAGCGTGAGCAACCCCAGGGTCGGAATGGAACGGAAAGCGCCTGCAGTTCCGACGGCCAAGCCACGCCCGCGTCCGGTGTGTCCAATGAAGAAGCCCAGCGGTATGGCGATGACGGACGCAAAGACAAGTGTGAGCAAAGTAAAACCCAGGTGTTCCAATACCCGGATGCCGATGGCATTCGATCCCACATAGTTGGTCGGATCGAACAGCCACGCGACTGCATCTGCAAAGAAGTTCATGCCACCGCCTCCTTGTCAGAGCGCATCGGCGCGCGCGCCGCCGATGGCGCAGATCTCGTCCACGGCATGAGGAGGCGACCGAGAAGAACGAGAGCCCCGTCCAGTGCCAGCGCGAGTACGACCGTGGCGATAATTCCGGCAATGATTTCCGCCTGGATGCCGCGCTGAAAACCGTCGGTGAACAGACTGCCCAGGCTCTGGGCACCAATGACAGCGCCCACCGTAGCGAGACTGACCGTACTCACTGCGACGACCCGCAACCCGGCCAGCAGGACCGGACCCGCGAGTGGAAACTCCACCCGCCAGAACTGGGTCCACT
Organism: Cryobacterium sp. TMS1-20-1; assembly: GCF_004402355.1. Taxonomy (NCBI): domain Bacteria; kingdom Bacillati; phylum Actinomycetota; class Actinomycetes; order Micrococcales; family Microbacteriaceae; genus Cryobacterium; species Cryobacterium sp. TMS1-20-1. The sequence continues at coordinate 35,638 of NZ_SOGF01000044.1, forward strand.
CGGAGAAGCCCACCGCCATCGCGGACTGTCGAACGTTCCGGTCGACGGAGGCGAGACCATCGGCCACCACTCGCACCATGAGCGCCACACCGTAGAGCGTCAGGGCGATGATGAGATTGAGCGGCGAACGAACGGTCGTTCCCACGATGAAAGGAAGCACAATGAAGAGTGGGAGCGAGGGTACGGCGTACAGCAGGCCTACGCCCGAGAGAATGATGCCGCGCCCAACGCGGAAGCGGTATGCCAGCCAGCCGAGGGGAACAGCCAGGAGAAAACTGAGGATGATGGGCGGAACGCTCAGCACGACGTGATCGAGAGTGCGATCCCAGATGAGGTCCAGGTTTGACCATATCCAGGTCACCGGGGATCCCCACCCTGCGCCGGGGCACCCGATCCCGCGAACGGGCCGGCCTTTACTTCGGGGGCGGTCTTTTCTTCGGGCGCGGTCTTTGCTCCAGCGGCGGCACTCGGGGACGTTCCACCCGCGAGTACGCCGGCGAGCCGTCCATCGGCGTCGACAAGCACGTCGCCATCCGAGTGGGACTCGAGGTGCAGCACGCGTTTGCCGCGATCTGCTCCGACAAAGGTGGCCACAAAATCGTCTGCCGGATTGGCCAGGATCTCCGCCGGGGACCCCACCTGGGCGATCAGCCCGCCGGTACGCAGAATCACCACCTGGTCGCCGAGCAAAAAAGCTTCGTCAATGTCATGCGTCACAAACACGACCGTTTTTCCGAGTTCCCGCTGCAGGCGCAGCAACTCCTGCTGCAGTTCCGCCCGCACAATGGGGTCAACGGCGCCGAAGGGCTCATCCATGAGCAGAATGTTGGGATTGACCGCGAGGCCGCGCGCCACTCCGACTCGTTGCTGCTGGCCGCCGGAGAGCTGACTCGGGTACCGGTTGGCGAGCGATCGATCAAGACCGACCGTGTCGAGTAACTGCAGAGCCTCGGCGCGGGCTCTCTTCTTAGGAATCCCCGAGAGCATCGGCACGGTGGCGACGTTGTCGATGACCTTGCGATGGGGAAGCAGCCCCGAGTTCTGCATGACGTAGCCGATCCCACGCCGCAGTTTGACCGGTTCGAGTGTGCCTATATCGGCCCCGTCAATCTCGATGGACCCGCTCGTCGGGTCGACCATCCGGTTGATCATGCGCAGCAGCGTTGTCTTTCCCGACCCCGAGGTTCCGACCAATACGGTGGTTTTGCGCGAGGGCAGCACGAGGCTGAAGCCATCGACGGCAACCGTGCCGTCGGGGAACCGTTTGGTCACCGAGTGGAATTCAATCATCGTGGTGGCTCGCTCCTCGCATCAAGTCGGGTCAGACAAACCAGATGCTAACCCAACCACTTTTCTCCGCGACAGGCAAAACAGATTACGCAAAAAGAATTCATCCCGGAGCGAACAGGCAACCCACTGCCTCAAATTCCGACCACCCCACCGAGCAATGCAGCGGCAGATCGACGCGCAGCCGCTACGACGAGCAGAGGCTACGACGCAGCGGCGAGGAGGCTGAGCGCCCGCGGGCTGTAATAGCGGTCGAGGTACTCGCGCAACACCAGCCGACACTCGGCGATAAACCGTTCTTCACCGAGCGGCTCGCTGTGGAAAGCACGTGCCAACAGTGCGTCGGCCATTTCGACGGCGACTTCGAGGCGAAAGATGAGCTCCGGGCCGGCGGGCAGATTGAACTCGTTCACGAGCACATCAGCCAGGCGGCGGGCGAAGAAATCAACGTCGGCCGCGGCATCCGCTGCCGGAGCACCGTCTCGGTCATCGAAGTTGACGATGCGAAAGCCGGGCTCTGAACGGTACAGACCGACGAAGGCCGTGACGACACAGTCGACAGCGTCCCACCAGGTGGTAAGGGTGCTTGCACCGAGCTCGTCGACGACGCGCTGCCGAAAACGCACGACGGCACGCTCGTGCAGGGCGTGCAGAACAGCCACCCGGTCGGGGTAATAGCGGTAGACCGTACCGATCGACGCACCGGCACGCTCAGCGATCATCGCCGTCGTGATGCGGTCGAAACCGACCTCGTCCACGACCGCAGCTGCGGCATCGAGCAAACCGGACAACCGTGCTGCACTGCGCTGCTGAATCGGCTCAGCGCGCACCTGCTGTGGTGCGGCGCCAGCGTCTTCACCCAATAGGCCATTAAGCGGCATTTATCCCCCTTGAAGATAAGTCAACATCATACGGGGTAAAACCCCATTTATACATCTCTGATCGGGGGATGCACAGCAAGCATGGCAGAATGAGGGAGTGCCAGAGTCCCGAGACAACACGCCGAACGCGACCAGTCCCGTGCGAATCATGCACCGCGCCGCCCGGATCGAGGATTGGCTGCACGATCGGCGGGAACACTCCGCCCGTCGCCGCGGCTACCGACCGACCGTCATCCCGTATTCCGGCTATGGCTCCACCGGGTGGGTGCGCATTCTCTGCCGCGTTCTGCTGGCCAAGCCGGACAAGCCGGAAAAACGGCAAAAACGTCCGAGAGCGGATGGCCGCGACGCCGGCATTCGAGGCTGGCGCAGCTTCACAAGCGTTCCGGTCAATGACGTCACGGTCACGATCGAGATCGATGGCCAGACCCATCACGTGCAGGCAGACCGGGGCGGGGTCGTCGACACCGTGGTGCCCGTGTCATTGCCCCCGGGGTGGCACGTCGCCCGACTGCACACCGAATTCTCCGACGTTCAACACGCCCCCATCTTCATCGTTGCCCCAACGGTCGGCTACGGTGTCGTTTCTGATGTCGACGACACCGTCATGGTCACAACCCTCCCCCGGCCCCTGCTGGCAGCCTGGAACACGTTTGTGCTCGACGAGCATGCCCGCGTGCCGACCCCAGGGATGGCGGTCTTTCTGGAACGGCTCGCGGCGTTCACCCCGGGTGCTCCGGTCATCTATCTCTCGACCGGAGCCTGGAACGTGGCACCGACCCTGTCCCGTTTTCTCTCCCGCAACCTGTACCCGGCCGGGGCACTGCTCCTGACAGACTGGGGCCCGACGCACGACCGCTGGTTCCGCAGCGGGAGTGCCCACAAACGCGACAACCTGCGGCGGCTCGCCGAACAGTTTCCGGAAATCCGCTGGATTCTGATCGGTGACGACGGCCAGCACGACGAAGCCATCTACAGCGACTTTCAACGCGACTACCCCGGAAGCGTCGCCGCCGTGGCCATTCGCCAGCTCTCCCCCAGCGAGGCCGTGCTCGCCGGCGGCCGCTCCCGCGACGCCGTGCTCATCGAGGGCGGCCCTGAGGCCCCCTGGGTGTACGGCCCCGATGGGTCCAGCCTGTCCAGCCAGTTGGCCGAGCACGGCCTGATTTGAGCCCGGCCAGATCTGAGCGGCTTTGACACGACCAGCGATGTGATCGCGTTGGGTTACCCCGCGGTGCTCTGATCCATGCTCATGCGGCGCAGCACCAGGTTCTCGACGACCTGGGCCAGGCCGTAGAGGGCGAGCGAGACGATGGTGATCACCACGACCGAGGCCCACACCTCAGAATTCTGCACCTTGGCGACAGCGGCGACGATCGAGTTGCCGAGGCCCTGGCCGGTGGTCAGCCACTCAGCCAAGAGTGCCCCGGTGATAGCGCCGGGCACCGAGATCTTCACCGCGGCGAAAAACGAGGGCAGGGAGCTCGGCAATGCCACCTTGCGCAGGGTCGTGACGGCGCTGCCGCCGTAGACCGTGATCACATCGCTGATCTGCGGTGAGGAGGACCGCAGACCGAAGGCGATGTTCACGAGGGCGGGGAACAGAACGACGATGGCGCCCATCACGACCGCGGTGGTGAGTCCGCGCCCGGTGATGAGGCTGATGATCGGCACGAGGGCCACGAGCGGCACCGACCGCAGCAGCAGGGCGATGGGCATGAGGGCATGCTCTATACCCCGCGACAGGGTGAACACGACCGCGAGCAGCAGGGCACAGGTGAGCCCGGCGACGAACCCGAGAAAGGCGTCGCTCAGGGTCACCACGAGGTTGCCCAGAATGAGGGCCCGATTATCGGCGGCCTCGGGAACGGTGACGAGCCAGGTCCAGACGTCGAGCGGTCCCTTGGCCAGGAAGGGCGAAATGTCCAGCACGAGGAGCAGTGCCTGCCAGGCGAGCAGCACGAGAATGAGGGTGACGAGCCCGGTCAGCAGTCCGCGCAGTACGGTCGTGACTGCGACTCGTGCGAAGCTCATCGACTGCTCCGTCCGGTCGTCCACGGCGTGGCGAAACGCACTATGACGGCGAAAATCGCGTAGCCGAGCCCCGCGGTGACTCCTGCGACGAGCGCGAGGCTCCACACCCGGTCGACGTTGGCCGTTGAACCGGCCACGAGCATGGCGATGCCGAGGCCGCGGCTGACCCCGCCGAGGTACTCCCCCAGGATCGCCCCGATGAAGGCGGCCGGCGCGGCGATCTGCAACGCCGTCAGCACACTGGGCAGCCCCGCGATCAGGCGCACCTTGCGCAGCTGCGTGAATCTGCTGCCGCCGTACACGGTGATGAGGTCGAGGCTCGCGGCATCCGCTGCCTTCAGACCGACCAGGGAACCGATCACGGTCGTGAAGAACACGGATATGGCCGCGAGAAAAACCGCCGTTCCGGCCGGGTCGCCGGCGCTCGGCGCGCCGATCACGATGTAGGCGATCGGGCCGATGGCGACGATCGGGATGCAGTAGGTGATCACGGCGATCTGCATGGCGATCTTCTCGATGCGTGGCAGCAGCAGCACGAGGCCGGCGAGGGCCAGGGCGAGCCCGTTGCCCCAGGCGAAGCCGATGAGCGCTTCGAGCACGGTGACGCTGACGTGCGGCAGGTAGAAGGCCGGCCCATCGCTGAGCAGTTGACGGAGCACATCCAGCGGGGTCGGCACCGCGCCGCCCGGCATCGAGCCGACCTCGGCCAAGACAGTGACGGCGCTGATCCACCACAGTGCGACAACGCCGGCGACCCCGATCAGCCCGGTCGCCCAGGCGGGCAGGGCGCGCAGCGAACTTCGAATCACTGGTCGTCGCCCTGCACGGCGGCATCGCTAAATAGCAGGTCGGAGGCACGGTCATGCAGGGAGTGAAACTCGGGCGAACGCATCATCTCCGGCAACCGGGGCCGGGGCAGGTCGATGTCGATGACTTCCTTGACCCGACCGGGACGTGCGCTCATTACCGCGACGTGGTCGGAGAGGAAGATCGCCTCGGCGATTCCGTGGGTGACCAAGAGCGTGGTGGCCGGCTTCTGGGTCCAGATGCGCAGCAGCTCAAGGTTGAGACGCTGCCTGGTCATGTCGTCGAGGGCCCCGAAGGGTTCGTCGAGCAGCAGCACCGAGGGTTTGAGTACAAGCGACCGGGCGATGGACACGCGCTGCTTCATGCCGCCGGAGAGCTGCGCGGGCTTGGCCTTCTCAAAGCCCTGCAGTCCGACGAGGGCGATCAGTTCATCGATGTAGGCATCGTCGACGGGAATGCGAGCGACTTCGAACGGCAGACGGATATTCGAGCGCACGCTGCGCCAGGGCAGGAGGGCGGAATCCTGGAAGGCGATGCCGAGCTGGTGCCCGCCACGCAGCTCCTGCGGGCTCTTGCCGTCCACCCTGGTCGTGCCACTCGTTGGCTGCTCGAGCCCGGCGAGGATGCGCAGAATGGTGGATTTTCCACACCCGGACGGCCCGAGCAGGGAGAGAAAACTGCCCTTGTCGGTGTGCAGGTTGGCATTGTCGAGGGCGACGACCTCTTTGCGCCCGGCGGCGAAGACCTTGTGCAACTGGGAGATATGCAGGCCGGTTCCCGAAGCGGCCGCCTCCGCCTCGGCGCGGACCGCTGAATCACGAACACCGGCATCAGTACTACTCACGTCTTCTTACTCCTTAGCGGCGACAGCGATTGGTTCTCGTCCGGTACCCATTTTACGTTCCGGTCAGACCGGCTTGCGGAACGCTGACGCGACCCGCAAGCCGGCCGACCGGGCTGCTACTTGCTGTACGCGAGCAGGTCGGGGTTCTCGGCGTAGACCTCGGCGAGCAGGGTGAGATCGAACAACTGGCTCGCCGTGATCGTCAGGCCGGTCGCTTCGAGCGTGTCGATGCTCTGCTGTTGCAGCTCAGAGCTGATCGTGAACAGCCCGTTGGCCAGGGTGTCCGCGCTCACCACGAGGTCGGTGGACTGAATCTCGGCCTGACGGGTTTCCTTCTCGATGGTGAGATCGAAGGTCGGCCCGTAGGTGTCGACGGTGAGTTTCGCCGCGGCGGCCGGGTCGTTGATAGCGTCGGTCCAGCCACGGATCTCGGCGACCAGCAGGGCCTTGAGCTTCTCCCGGTCGTTCTTGATCGCGTCGTCGGTCACGGTGAGGGTTTCGGCGACGAACGGCAGGCCGAAGTCGGCCAGCGGCAGGTTGACCGGGTCGAGCCCGAGAAGCTCGGCGTCGATGGACTCGTTGGTCAGGTAGGAGAACCAACCGTCGACCTCACCGTTGAACAGCGGGGTCGGGTCGTACTGCACCGGAAGGGTGGTCAGGGAATCCTCGTCGATGTCGTTGATTTCGAGGAAGGCTTCCCACAGGCTCAGGTTGCTCGCCTGCACGCCGATGGTCTTGCCCAGCAGATCGTCGAGACCGGCGATATTGCCCTTGTCGGCGAGCGAAAGAATCGTGAACGGGTTCTTCTGGTAGGTGGCGCCGATAATCTTCAGCGGAGCGCCCTCGTTGGCGATGATCGTTCCGGTGGAGATGGCGTTGCCGATGCCGACGTCGACGTTGCCCGAGATGACGGCAGCTTCAATGGACGCCGGACCCTCGATCATGTCCACGGCATCGAAACCGGCCTCGGCAAAGTAACCGTTCTGATCGGCGAGGTATTCGCCCATGAACTCGGCGTTCTTGATCCAGCTGAACTGGATGCTCGCGTCGCCGAAGGAGGCACCCTCCCCGGCCGTACCCGCGGCATCCGGGGTATCGCTGCCCGCGCAGGCCGTCAGTGCCAAGGCCAGCACGGCGGCGGTGGCGACGCCCTTGACCACCCGGACAACCGCTCGATTATGGGTAGAAAAGCCTCTGGATGGTGTCATTGCGGGATTCCTCTCGAGGGTGCAAGGGCGCTGCGGTGGTACAGACGCTGTGGATCATGAATTTCCTGGGCAGAACAGCACCAGAAATGGCAGTTTAGGCGGGGCAGATATCGATTCGAGTTCGACTTTGTTTCGAACGGATGTCTAAAAAAGAAGGGTTGCCTCCGCTAGCCCGGTTCTACGCCGCACTGGCCCGGCCCGGCCGCTCAGCCCGTCGGCGCCAGCAGGCGGTCGAGGCCGCGGTTGATCTGGCGAGCCCAGAGCGGACCGCGGTAGAGGAACGCGGTGTAGCCCTGCACGAGGGTGGCTCCGGCGGCGAGACGCTCGGCGACCTGGGCTGCCGTGTCGACGCCGCCAACCGAGATGACACAGAACCCGGCCGGCACGACAGCGCGAATCTGGTGCAGGATGGCGAGGGAGCGGGCCCCCAGCGGGGCGCCAGACAGGCCGCCGGCTCCGGCTGCGTCGACGGTCGCCGCATCCGTTTTCAGGCCGGTGCGGGAGATCGTGGTGTTGGTGGCGATGATTCCGTCGAGGCCCAGTTCGACGGCGAGGGTGGCGATGCGGGCCACCTCGGCATCCGCCAGATCGGGGGCGATCTTCACAAGTAGCGGGGTATCGCCGGCAGCCTGTTTGACCGCCATCAGCAGCGGGGCGAGCTGGTCAAGCTCTTGCAGGCCGCGCAGGCCTGGAGTGTTGGGCGAGCTCACGTTGACGACGAGATAGTCGGCGAGAGCGGCGAGGGTTTTAGCGCTCTGTAGGTAGTCGGCCGTCGCATTCTCGACGGCGGTGACACGGCTCTTGCCGATGTTGATGCCGAGCACGGGGCGCCCCGGCACGGCACGCACGCGAGCGAGTCGATCGACAGCGGCCGCGGCGCCGTGGTTGTTGAAGCCCATGCGGTTAATGACGGCGCGGTCGGCCACCAACCGAAAGAGTCGCGGGGTCGGGTTGCCGGGCTGGGCGAGCGCGGTGAGGGTGCCGACCTCGACGTGCCCGAATCCGAGCTGGCCGAGTCCGATGACGGCCTCGCCGTCTTTGTCGAACCCAGCGGCGACGCCGAACGGTGAGTCGAAGTGCAGGCCGAGGGTGTCGACGCCGAGGTCGGTGCGCGGCCGGGTGAAACGGTGCACGAGGCGGCCGATTCCGAGGCTCGGCAGGTGACGGATGACGATGAACGCGAGGTGGTGGGCGCGCTCGGGGTCCATCCTGGTGAGCACGAATTTGAAGAAAAGTGGATACATCGCGCCCTGGACCTTACACCTACGGTTTAGTGGAACTGGTGGACGTGGACTCCGCTGACGCGGCCGCGGCGCCGGCAGCATCCGCTGGTTGCGCTCGTTTGCTGGCCTGAGCGGCCTTGTGCTCCGTGCGCAGCTGCTCGATGGCGCTTTCGAAGTCGTCGAGAGAATCGAAGCTCTGATACACACTCGCGAAGCGCAAGTACGCGACCTCGTCGAGGTCGCGTAGCGGCGGGAGGATGGCCAGCCCGATGTCGTTGGCCTCGATCTGTGCCGCTCCGGTCTGCCGAATCGTCTCTTCAACCTTCTGAGCCAGCATGGCCAGGTCGGAGTCGGTGACCGGTCGGCCTTGGCAGGCCTTGCGCACGCCGGTGACGATCTTCTCGCGGCTGAACGGCTCGACCACGCCGCTGCGCTTGATAATGTTCAGGCTCGCTGTTTCGGTGGTACTGAAGCGGCGACCGCATTCGGGGCACTGACGACGACGACGAATCGAGAGGCCGTCGTCGCTCGTGCGCGAGTCGATGACTCGGGAATCGGGGTGGCGACAGAACGGGCAAAACATTGTGCTGCCAGTCTACCGGTCCCGGCATCCCCCGCTGCTCCGCTGCTCCGCGAGAGCAGGCCGCTCTCGCGCGACGGGGCCTACTGGGGAGCGAACCGCGCGGTCACGGCGTCGCCGTGCGCGGGGAGCGCCTCGGCGTTGGAGAGCGCCGCAATGTGACCGGCGACGCCCTGCAAGGCTTCGCGGCTGTAGCGAACGACCTGCTGCGGCCGGAGAAACGTGTAGGCGCCGAGTGCGGAGGAGAACCGGGCCTGTCCCCCGGTGGGCAGCACGTGGTTGGATCCGGCGACGTAGTCGCCGAGGCTGACCGGCGAATACGGGCCAAGAAAGATTGCTCCGGCGTTTTCAATCTCGGCCAGCACGGCATCGGGGTCGCCGGTCTGAATTTCGAGGTGTTCCGGCCCGAAGGCATTGCTGAACGCGGCCGCGATCTGCAGGTTGTCGACGAGCACGATCGCCGACTGGCGGCCGCCGAGCGCAGCACGAACCCGTTCGCTGTGGGTAGTGGATGCTGCCAGCACGGCGAGGCGCGCCGCCACGGCCTCGGCGAGGTCAAACGAGTCGGTCACGAGCACCGCCGCGGCGAGCTCGTCGTGCTCGGCTTGGCTGACCAGGTCGGCGGCGACGAGCAGCGGGTCGGCGGCGGCATCCGCTATCACGAGAATATCGGTGGGGCCAGCTTCGGAATCGATCCCAGCCTGGCCGCGAATGAGGCGTTTGGCGGCGGCAACGTAGACGTTGCCCGGTCCGGTGACGATCTGCACCGGGTCGAGGCCGATGTCTTCGACGCCGTAGGCGAGGGCGCCGATCGCGCCCGCGCCGCCCATGGCGTAGATCTCATCGACGCCGAGGAGCGAGGCTACGGCGAGGATGGTCGGGTGCACGCGGCCGTCGAAGTGGCTTTGCGGCGGCGATGCGAGCGCGATCGAGCGCACGCCGGAGACCTGCGCCGGTACGACGTTCATCACGACGCTGGACGGATAGACCGCCTTGCCGCCGGGGACGTAGAGGCCGACCCGGTTCACCGGCTGCCAGCGTTGTGTGACGGTGGCGCCGGCCTCGATCGTGGTAGTCACGTGCGGGGGCACCTGGGCGGCGCTGGCCAGGCGAACCCGGCGGATGGTCTCGGTGATGGCGGTGCGCACGGCCGGGTCGAGCCCGGCGATGGCGTCGGCAATGTGGCTGGCCGGAACGCGCACCTGCTCGGGGCGCACCCGGTCGAGACGTTCAGCCTGGTCGAGCAGGGCAGCCTCGCCGCGCTCGCGCACGTCGGCAATGAGCTCGGCGGCGATATCGGCGGCGACGGCGACACTGGTCAGCGCGCGGGGTACGGACGCCAGGAGGTCGGCGGGGGTCGGCTCTGTGCCGCGAAGGTCAATAGTCTGGATCATCGTGTCCCAGCCTATCCGTGAACGCTGCGCGCCGACCGGCGCAGCCGCTCGGACTGCCGAACACGCCGTGACACTCCGTGCCCGGGAATAGGCTGAAGGTGAAACAGATTGTTGGTTGAGTATGCAAAGCAACGTTGAACCCCAAGTCATTAGTGAAGCCGCTATTACTCTGCCCGCCGGCCCGCCGCTTGCAGCTGACCCGAATGCTCCCGATGACCTGGCGGCGTTCAAGCACGCGTTCCGCCGTCATGCCGCCGGGGTCGCCGCAGTCACGACGCTCGCGCCCGACGGTAGTCCGGTCGGCTTCACCGCCACCTCCCTCGCCTCACTCTCGGCCGTTCCGCCGCTGGCGACCTTCAATATGGCCCGGTCGGCCAGCTCCTGGGCTGCGATTGCTGTGGCCGAGCGCGTGGTCATCCACATGCTCGGGGCCCAGAACCGGGCGATTGCCGAGAAACTGGCCGGCCCACATGCCGAACGCTTCGTCGGTGATCACTGGGAGCCGGGGCCCTATGGGCTTCCCGTGTTGACCGGGGTGACCAGCTGGATGATCGGCCGGATTGTCGAACGGGTATCGGTGCACAATAACGCCGTGGTGGTGGTGCAGATCGAGGGCGGCGGCATGGGCACCGACGATGAGGCCCTGCTCTACCACGAGCGAACCTACCGGGTACCGGGCGCCGCCGTCTAAAGCTGCCGTGGTTCCCTGTGGGTAGCGGCCGTGCCCGCCAGCGCGGGCACCCTTGGTCCGGGCCTGGTCGAGCCGCGCGGCTACTTCTGGGCGGCTAACTTTGCGGCGGCTTTGCGACGACGACGTTCGGCTTCGACAATCGCGGCCTCGGCCGGGGTCGGCGCGGTTCCGCCGAGGTGCGCGGGCTGCCACCACTGGCCAGAGCCCGGCACCGCATACTCCGACTGCAGGGCATCGACCAGGGACTGCAGGGCAGCGTGGAGCCGAAGGGTGGCGACCGCTGCGTCATCGTCCTGGCCGGCAGCATCCGTTTGAAACGGCGTGCCGAAGCGGATGCTGACCGGAACGCCGACCCGTTGCCGCAGCGTCGAGCGGTGGTTCTTGGTCATCAGGCGATGACCACCCCACACGGCCACCGGGATGATCGGTACGTTCGCGGCCTGGGCCATGCGCACCGCGCCGGTCTTCAGCTGGCGCACGGTGAACGAGGCGTTGACGCCGCCCTCGGGAAACACGCCAAGCAGTTCGCCTTCGCGAAGCGCGGTCACGGCCTGCCCGTAAGCCTCACCGCCGCTCTCCATATCCACGGAAATGTGCTTCATGCCACGCAACAGCCGCCCGACCAGCGGCTGGTCGAAGGCGCCCTTCTTGGCCATGAAGCGGATGTGTCGGCGATTGTGCAGCCAGGTGACCCACTCGACCAGGGCGAAGTCCAGGTAGCCGAAGTGGGTGATCGCGAGCACGGCGCCGCCGGTGGTGGGCAGTTGCTCCAACCCGGTCACGTTCTGGCGTACCCGGAGCACGCCGAACAGGGCGCGTCCGGCGCTGATAGCGGTCGAGTAGATCGGCTCTCGCTTGTGCATGTATCCAGCCTAAGCGGGCATCCTGTCAGTCATCTGCAGCCCAGTGAACCGGGTCAGGTCAGGCAGTTGGGCCCGAGGATGCTCTTCAGCTCGCCGAACAGGTCCGCGCTTACCTTCACCCGGTGCGGCAACTCGAACACCCGCGCCACATCACCCTTGACCAGTTTGAGGCGCACCTCGGCGTCGCCGGCGTGGCGCTGGAGGATCTCGCCGAGCGCGCTCACCGTGTCGGTCGTCGCCCGCGCCTCCCCCACCGTGATCGCGACCATGCTCTGGTCCGAACCTTGGCCGAGTTCGGGCTGGAACACGCTGAAGGCGTGCAGGTTCATCCCGTCGTCGCGCAGGCTTACCCGACCGCGCACCACGACGACCGAATCGCTGATCAGCTCCGGCGCGAACTCCAGATAGGCCTTGCCCATGAACATGGCGGTGATCTCGCCGCCGAAGTCCTCGACCTGAATCATGCCGTACTGGTTGCCCGACTTCTTCGCGATGCGATGCTGCACGCTCGTAATCAGGCCAGCCACGGTCACCGTGTCGCCGTCCTCGGTCGACTCCGACGCGATCAGGTCGGCGATCGTGGTGCTGGCGTGCTTGGCGAGCGGGATCTCCAGCCCGGCGAGCGGATGGTCGGACACGTACAGTCCGAGCATGTCACGTTCGTAGGCGAGTTTCTCTTTCTTGCTCCACTCCGGCCGGTCTGGCACCTGTTCGGTGTCCTGCGGCTCGTCGAACAGGCTGTCAAAGTCAAACCCGATATTGCCGTTGCTCTCTTCACGCTTGATCTTGACGGCCGACTCGACGGCCGACTCGTGAATCTCGACCATGCCCCGACGGGTGGCGCCGAGCGAGTCGAACGCCCCAGCCTTGACCAATGACTCAATCGTGCGCTTATTGGCCACCGGCAGCGGCACCTTGCGCAGAAAGTCGTGGAAAGATTCGAAGCGCCCCTTCTCCTCGCGGGCGCCGCGAATGGCCTCCACAACGTTGAAACCGACGTTACGCACAGCACCCAGACCAAAACGGATGTCCGTACCCACCGCCGCAAAGAATCCGATCGACTCGTTCACGTCGGGCGCTAGTACCTGGATGCCCATGCGGCGGCACTCGTTGAGGTACAGCGCGAGCTTGTCCCGGGAGTCGCCGACGCTCGTGAGCAGGGCCGCCATGTACTCGGCCGGGTAGACGGCCTTGAGGTAGGCGGTCCAATAGGAGAGCACGCCGTACGCGGCCGAGTGCGCCTTGTTGAACGCATAGTCGGAGAACGGCAGCAGAATATTCCAGACCGTGGTGACGGCATCCATCGAATAGCCGCGGTCCTGCATGCCCTTGGAGAAGCCCTCGAACTGCTTGTCCAGCTCGGACTTCTTCTTCTTACCCATGGCCCGGCGCAACAGGTCGGCTTCACCGAGCGTGAAGCCGGCGAGCACCTGCGCGATCGACATAACCTGCTCCTGGTACACGATTAGGCCGTAGGTGGTGCCGATGACGTCCTTGAGGGGCTCTTCGAGCTCCTTGTGAATCGGGATGATCTCCTGCACGCCGGTTTTGCGCAGCGCGTAGTTGGTGTGCGAGTTGGCGCCCATGGGCCCCGGGCGGTACAGCGCGATGACGGCCGAGATGTCCTCGAAGTTGTCGGGTTTCATGAGCCGCAACAGGGCCCGCATCGGGCCGCCGTCGAGCTGGAACACACCGAGCGTGTCGCCGCGGGCGAGCAGTTCGTAGGCGGCGGGGTCTTCGAGGCCGAGGTCTTCGAGCACGGGCCGGTGGCCGCGGTTCACGGCGATATTGTCGAGTGTGTCGTCGATAATGGTGAGGTTGCGCAGCCCCAAAAAGTCCATCTTGATCAGTCCGAGGGCTTCGGAAGCCGGGTAATCGAACTGCGTGACGACCTGGCCATCCGCTTCACGCTTCATGATCGGAATAATGTCGATCAGGGGGTCGCTCGACATGATCACGCCGGCAGCGTGCACACCCCACTGGCGTTTGAGGTTTTCCAGGCCGAGCGCGGTGTCGAAGACGGTGCGGGCCTCTGGATCGCTTTCGATCACGGCCCGAAAATCCGCCGCTTCGCGGTAGCGCGGGTGGTCCTTATCGAACATGCCAGTCAGCGGCACGTCCTTGCCCATAATGGCCGGCGGCATGGCCTTGGTGAGTTTGTCGCCCATTCCGAACGGAAAGCCGAGCACGCGCGAGGCGTCTTTCAGGGCCTGCTTGGCCTTGATCGTGCCGTAGGTGACGATCTGGGCGACGCGTTCCTCGCCGTACTTCTCGGTGACGTACTTGATGACCTCACCGCGGCGACGCTCGTCGAAGTCGACGTCGAAGTCGGGCATGGAGACGCGGTCGGGGTTGAGGAACCGTTCGAAGATGAGTCCGTGCACGAGCGGGTCAAGGTCGGTGATGCCCATCGCGTAGGCGACCATCGAGCCGGCGCCCGAGCCGCGACCGGGACCGACGCGGATCCCCTGCTGCTTGGACCACATGATGAAGTCGGCGACGACGAGAAAGTAGCCGGGAAAGCCCATCTGCACGATGATGCCGATTTCGTAGTCCGCGCGCTTGCGCACGTCATCGGGGATGCCCTTCGGGTAGCGTTTGGCCAGCCCGATCTCGTTCTCCTTGATGAACCAGCTTTCCTCGTTCTCGCCCTCCGGGCAGGGAAAGCGGGGCATGTAGTTGGCTTTGGTGTTGAATTCCACCTCGCAGCGCTCGGCGATGAGCAGCGTGTTGTCGCAGGATTCGGGGTGGTCCCGAAACATATGCCGCATCTGCGCCGCGGTCTTCAGGTAGAACTCATTGGAGTCGAACTTGAACCGGTTCGGGTCGTCCAAAGTGGATGCCGACTGTACGCAGAGCAGCGCTGCGTGGGCGGTCGCATCGTGCGCGTGGGTGTAGTGCAAGTCGTTGGTGGCCAGCAGCGGAAGGTCAAGTTCCTTGGCCAGCTTGAGCAGGTCGGTCATGGTGCGGCGTTCGATGTCGATGCCGTGGTCCATGATCTCGCAGAAGAAATTCTCTTTGCCGAAGATGTCCTGAAAGTCACCGGCGGCCTTCTTGGCCTCCTCATACTGGCCGAGGCGCAGCCGGGTCTGAACCTCGCCACCGACGCAGCCGGTGGTGCCGATCAGGCCCTTGGAGAACTGGCTGAGCAGCTCGCGGTCCATGCGCGGTTTGAAGTAGTAGCCCTCGAGGCTCGCCTTCGACGAGAGTCGGAACAGGTTGTGCATGCCCTCGGTGTTTTCGGAGAGCAGCGTCATGTGGGTGTACGAACCGGCGCCACCGACGTCGTCCCGGTTTTGGCCGCTCGTGCCCCAGCGCACCCGGGTCTTGTCCCGCCGATCGGTGCCGGGCGTGATGTACGCCTCGGTGCCGATGATCGGCTTAATGCCGGCATCGGTCGCGCTCTTCCAGAAGTCGAATGCACCGAACACGTTGCCGTGGTCGGTGATCGCGACCGCCGGCATCCCCTCGTCGACGGCAGCCTTGATCAGGGGTTTCACCCGGGCCGCTCCGTCGAGCATGGAATATTCACTGTGCACGTGCAGATGCACGAACGAGTCGGTCGCGCTGGCCGGGTTACTCACGATTGCTCCGAGCAGTTGATGGAACGGTGTTCGATGGGATCGATCGCCTCGCTTGATTCTGGGCTAGCGGAGGCTGCGGCTAATCTCCGCGCAGCACGCCGAGGGCGTGCGAGAGGTCGGCCGGGTAGTCGGCGTTGTAGGTGACCCATTCGTGACTGTCCGGGTGGGTGAAAGCCAGCTGCTTGGCGTGCAGCCATTGCCGTTTCAGGCCGAGCCGGGCGGTGATCGATGGATCGGCGCCGTACATGGCGTCGCCGACACACGGATGCCGCTGGGCCGTCATGTGCACCCGAATCTGGTGGGTGCGCCCCGTCTCCAGGTGTACCTCGAGCAGAGAACCGTAGGGGAAAGCTTCGAGAGTCTCGTAGTGGGTGATCGACGGCTTGCCATCGGCCATGACCGCGAACTTCCAGTCCGACCGCGGGTGGCGACCGATCGGGGCGTCGATCGTTCCGGTCAGCGGGTCGGGATGACCCTGCACGACGGTGTGGTAGATCTTCTGCACCTCGCGGTCGTGGAAGGCCTTCTTGAGCGCCGTGTAGGCCGTCTCAGACTTGGCCGCGACCATGAGTCCGCTGGTGCCGACGTCGAGGCGGTGCACGATGCCGGCGCGTTCGGCCGCGCCGGAGGTCGCGATGCGGAATCCAGCCGCCGCGAGGGCGCCCGGAACGGTCGGCCCGGTCCAGCCGACGCTCGCGTGCGCGGCGACCCCGGCGGGCTTATTGATGACGACGATGCTCTCGTCGTCGTGCACGATCGTCAGGTCTGGTACAGCGATGGGGATGATGCGCAGCGGCTGCTTGGGCTGCCAGGTGACTTCGATCCAGGCTCCGGCTCGCAGCCGGTCGGACTTGCCGACAACGGTGCCGTCGACCACGACGCCGCCGGCTTCGGAGACCTCGGCGGCGAAGCTGCGGGAGAATCCGAACAGCTTGGCCAGACCGGCGTCAACGCGCACGCCCTCCAGGCCGTCGGGCAGGGGCAGGGAGCGACTCTCCGAGCTGCCGGTCATGGGCGCGGCTCGGTGGTCGGTGTTTCGGCCGGTGCAGCTGCGGTTGGTGCGGTGGTGGGTGTTTCTGGAGTCAAAGCATCCGTTTGTTTCAAGGTTGACACAGTCTTCTTGCTTTCGGCCACGACCTTGTTGCCATCGAGGCCGATGCCGCGGATGGTCAGGATCATGAAGATGGCCATGCTGGTCACGATGGCCATGTCGGCCACGTTGTAGATCGCCGGCAGCATCCAGGGCGTTGAGATGAAGTCGATGACGTGACCGAGTCCGAAACCGGGCTCGCGCAGCAGGCGATCGGTCAGGTTGCCGAGCACACCGCCCAGCAGCAGGCCGAAGACGAGTCCCCAGGCGAGCGAGCGGATGCGCCGGGCGAACCAGATAATGAACACCACGACGGCCGCGGCGATGATCGAAAAGATCCAGGTGGATCCGCTTGCGAGGGAGAACGCGGCACCCGGGTTCCGAACGAAGTGCAGTTGCAGCACATCGTTCAGAACCCGGATGACGGAGCCCTCCGTCATCGACGCGACGACGAGATACTTACTGATTTGATCGAGCGCGTAAACGCCGAGCGCGACGAGGGCTAGAACGATAAGCGCTCGCGAACGCTTCTTCGTTCGGGCCCTAGGCTCCAAAGCCCTGGAAGCTGGGCTTCGAGCTCGAGTCGGACGACGGCGAGTCGACCGAGCTCGCGTCGAGGTCGTTCAACTGACCCTCGATGTAGCTCTTGAGCTTGAGGCGGTACTCGCGCTCGAACGTGCGAAGGCCATCGATCTTGCCCTCGAGCGCCGTGCGCTCCAGGTCGAGCTTCTGCAGCTGAACGCGCTGCTGTATCTCGGCTTCGGCGATGACGCGAGCGGCGGTGGCGTGACCTTCAGCGATCAGGGCATCGCGCTTCTCGGCGCCTTCCTTGACGTGTTCCTCGTGCAGGCGGCGAGCCAGCTGCAGCAGGTTGGTCGTGCCGGCGGTCTCGTCGATCGGCGTCGGTACGATCGGCGCAGCCGCGGCCACGGGCGCAGCGACGGCAACCGGTTCGGCGACCACTGCCGCAACCGGAGCGGACTCGGCTGCGGGGGCAGCTTCGGAGCCGGCCCCGCCGCGCAGTTCTTCGTTTTCCTTGGTCAGGCGACGCAGTTCAACGACGACCTCATCGAGGAAGTCATCGACCTCATCCTGGTCGTATCCCTCGCGGAACTTGGTCGACTGGAACCTTTTATTGACTACATCTTCCGGAGTTAGCGCCATGGCTTTTCACCCTCAAAACTAATATTTGTTGCGAACATTTGACTTACTCGAGCAATTGATTGCTGCGAGCCTATGAATGACTTGAGCAGTTGAATGACTGGGTCCTAGGAACGACCCGAGCTGCCGACGAGCGAGTATGGGCTCACGGCGAACCATCATCGGACAAGGATACATGCCCCGGTGGGGCTATTTACAGTAAGCCCGACAGAGACATGCCCACGATGCAGCACAGCATCGTCAGTGTGAAACCGAAATCCAACGCGATGGGACCGATCCGAAGCGGCGGTACCAGTTTTCGAAAGAACTGCACCGGCGGATCGGTCAGCGTGTAGACGAGCTCCACCAGCACGAGCAAGAAGCCCTGCGGCCGCCACGAACGATTCACGCCGCGCACGAGGTCAATGATGAATCGACCCCACAGCACGAGGAAGTACATAAAGAACAGGAAGTAGAAGAGATTCCCGAGAATCGGTATACCAGTCACAGTTCAGTTTAGCCTTGCGCGAAGAAGGAACTGTCCTCAGCGCCCTCTTCGGTCGTGCTGTCGCCGGAGACGACGACGTGGGACGGCGACAGCAGGAAGACCTTGGCGGTGACCCGCTCGATCTTGCCGTACAGTCCCTGAGACAGGCCGCTGGCAAAGTCAATGAGGCGGCGAGCGTCGCCGTCGCTCATCTGCGACAGGTTGATAATGACTGGGATGCCGTCACGGAAGGATTCGGCGATGACCTGGGCGTCCTTGTAAGCGCGCGGGTGAACGGTGAGAATTTCATTCATTTCGGACGCAACCACATTCTGGGGGGTCGAAGTCTTGCGCAGGGGGGTGACCGGTGCACGACCGGCGGTGTTCTGGGCTGCGCTGGAGTGCGCGGCGGTACCGTGGGGCGTGTTGTCGTGCCCACGGGCCGGCACCGCGCTCACGTGGTTCGTGTTGGCAGCACCTTGGGCGCCGGCGGGCACCTGGTACTCCAGCTCTTCGTCTGCCAGACCCAGGTAGACCATGGTTTTCTTGAGCGGGTTGGACATGTCGACCTCCGTGTTGGTTTGCTTCTTCGAGATTAACTGAACGCCGGACGATTACCGGTGATTGCGGTGCCAATTCTTAGGTGTGTCGCCCCTTCGAGCACGGCAGCGGCGTAGTCCTGGCTCATACCCATCGACAGCGCCGTGGCCGCGGGGGCCTGGCTGCGAATCTGCTCACTGAGCTCGCGCACGCGCGCAAACGCGCGGCGTGGTTCCTCCGTCAGCGGCGCAACGGCCATGAGCCCCAGCAGGTGCACGCCGGGCGCGGCGAGAACGGTGTCGACCAGGGCCGGCAGGTTCGCGGGATCCACGCCGCCGCGAGCCGCATCATCCGTTAAATTGACCTGAATGAAGCAATCGATGGTCGATTCCCCCGACGCGAGTGCGGCCACGAGCGAGTCCCGATCAACCGAGTGGATGACGTCGGCGTAGGCGCGCACCTGGCGCGCCTTCTTTCCCTGCACCTGTCCGACAAAATGCCAGGTCAGGCAGAGCTCGGCGAGCTCAGCGGCCTTGGACTGCGCCTCCTGGTGTCGATTCTCCCCCACGTGGCGCACCCCGAGGGCGTACAACGCTTCGATCAGCGACACCGGATGAAACTTGGTGACGACGATCGTCGTGACCTCGGCCGCATCGCGACCGGCCTCGCGGGCAGCGTCGGTCACACCAGAGCGCACGGTTTCGAGACGGGTGGCCAGATCGACCGGTGCCGCGCCTAGAGATACCATGCTCATGATGTTCGGTTCGTTTCGTTTCGTTTCAGGCGATTAAGGCACGATACCCGGGGCCGACTGAGTCGGCCCCGGGAGGGATCTCGTCCTACTTGAGGAAGTCGGGGATGTCCAGGTCGTCGGCCTCTTCTTCGAAGGCCGGGTCAGCCACGGTGACGCCGTTCGCGGAGTCGGAACCACCCCAGACTGAGGCCGCAAGCTCGCCATCGCTGTAGCTGCCCGAGTCGGTGGCCGGCGCGCCGGCTGCTCCAGCGGATGCCGCTCCGGCTGCCGTACCGGCACCGGCCGCAATGCCGGCAGCAACGAGGTCGGCACGCCGCACCTCGACCGCCTTGGCGCCGGGCTCGCCGCCATCAAACCCGGCAGCGATAACAGTGACGCGTACCTCGTCGCCGAGGGTGTCATCGATGACGGCTCCGAAGATGATGTTCGCTTCGGGGTGCACTGCTTCCTGCACGAGGCGGGCCGCGTCGTTGATCTCGAAGATTCCAAGGTTGGAGCCACCCTGGATCGACAGCAGCACGCCATGCGCGCCGTCGATCGAGGCCTCAAGCAACGGCGAGGCCACGGCCAGTTCGGCAGCCTTGATGGCACGGTCGGCGCCGCGAGCGGAGCCGATACCCATGAGTGCGGATCCTGCACCCTGCATGACCGACTTGACGTCGGCGAAGTCGAGGTTGATCAGTCCGGGGGTGGTGATCAGGTCGGTGATGCCCTGCACGCCGGCGAGGAGCACCTGGTCGGCGGTCGCGAAGGCCTCGAGCATGCTGATGCCGCGGTCGCTGATCTCAAGCAGGCGATCGTTGGGCACGACGATGAGGGTGTCGACCTCGTTCTTGAGCGAGGCAACGCCGGTCTCGGCCTGAGCCTGACGACGCTTGCCCTCGAAGCCGAACGGCTTGGTGACGACGCCGATGGTGAGGGCACCGATCGACTTGGCGATGCGGGCAACGACGGGGGCGCCACCGGTTCCGGTGCCACCACCCTCGCCGGCGGTGACGAAGACCATGTCGGCCCCGGCGAGGGCTTCCTCGATCTCTTCGGCGTGATCCTCGGCGGCACGGCGACCCACCTCGGGGTCCGCGCCAGCACCGAGGCCGCGGGTGAGGTCACGACCGACGTCGAGCTTGACGTCGGCGTCGCTCATGAGCAGAGCCTGGGCATCCGTATTGATGGCGATGAACTCGACACCGCGGAGGCCCAGTTCGATCATGCGGTTGACGGCGTTGACGCCACCACCGCCGATGCCGACAACCTTGATGACGGCTAGATAATTTTGATTGTTTGACACGTCCGGCCTCCGGGTGGAACCCTAAACCTCTAGTCGAGGTTTAAAGTTATGCTGAGTATGCAATTCCTGATTACGAAAGTATGCGGGCGAGGCGCGCGAATGGGGAGGCACGCCCGCGTGTCGCGAAGTACACGCAAAATCCGTTGCCGCGACCCTCCGCACGGCTCCTTGCGAGCCGCTTGGCCGTCTATTTTGCGCCTCATGCGCCAACGATGCTCGCGACCGCGCCCGCGCCCAAAGCGGATGGCCGCTGCTGCGGTTACCGTAGCGGCCACCCAAGTCGGTCGCGGTAGGCTCACGGCGCATTAGCGCAGCACGGCGCTGTCGGGCGAGGAGACGTCGTACTCGTTGACCGTGCCGGCCGGGTGGCCGACCAGCAGAGCGGCGAGCACGACAGCCTTGTACTCCGACTTCTCCGCGCTGCCCCAGACCACCCGTTCGCCGCCGAGCAGGCTGAGCGTAACGTCATCCGTGGTAACGGCGGTGACGGAATCCAATTGCGTGCGGATACTTTCGGGCAACACGGCGAGCACGGCGGCAGCGGCGGTGAATCCGGCGCTGTCGACGCCATCCGGAGCTTCGATGAGCGGGTAGCCGACGGCGCGCTCCGGCGTTGTTTCCACAACGACGCCAGCGGAATCGACGAGGTCGAAGCCGGACGCACCAGCGAGCACGCCCACCGGAACCCGTTCGATGACCCGCACCACTACCGTGCCCGGCGGGCGACTCTCGGTGACATAACTTTGAATGAGCTTGAACTGGGAGAGTTCGGTCTTGACCTCGTCCGCGTCGAGAAGCGGTAACGGGGTGCCGAGCTGGTCGGCGAGGGCGGCCGCGACGTCGCCAGCGGGAATGCGGCTGGTGCCGACGACCTCGATCGTGCGCAGCGCCATGAGCGGCGAGTAGGCGGCGCCGATGATGAGACCAAAAGTGAGAGCGACGCTGCCGCCCCCGACGATCCAGGCGATACGACGGCGCCGGGTACGCCCGGTGAACCGACGTACCTCCGCGCGTTCGAAGCGTTTGCGGGCGCGCTGAGCTGCCCGCAAGACCGACCGTGCTGCGCGGACCCCCGCGGTTCCGCCGCTCGGCAGCCCGGCTGGCGCGGCCGTCGTCGACGTCCGCCGGGTCACGGGCATCGCCGGGGTTGCTGCGCCCGTCGTGGACCTGGGGGTCGTGAGTGCGGCCAGGTCTGCCGCGCTGACAGGCTCGCTCAGATCTGCTGAAACCGGTGAACCGGATGCCCCGGCCCCCGGGATGACTATCGGCTCCGTCGTCGTGTCGGAGCCATCGAACGACCTTGCGGACGGTGTCGACAAGTTCTGGGGCAACGGCTTCGAGGACGGCTTTACGAACGGTGTCGACGACACCGTCGAGGGGTCATGCGACCCGCTCTTCCCGCCGGTGCTTCCCCGGGGGAACGCCTTCGGGGTCGTTACCGAACCCGCGGCGGCGCCGGTCGGGCCGTCGGATTTCTGGTTCGGCTCCGCCTGCGGCCGGGCACGCGAGGGCTTCGCCGCTGGAGTCGCCTGAACCGACGACTTAGAGCGAGCCGGTTTCGCCGCTGGAGTGGGCTGAGCGGTCGACGGAGCGTCCGACTGAACCCGAGTCGGTTTCGCCGCTGGGGTCGGGGTCGCCTTGGCCGGGCGCTCGAAGCCGGCCGGCCGCCTCACCGCCACCTCATCCGCGTGCCTGTTCGAGTGCAGCGAGCAGCTGGGGAACGATGCGGTTCACGTCACCACAGCCAAGGGTGACCACGAAGTCGCCCTCGCGGGCGATGCTGGCGAGGTAATCAGCGGCATCCTGCCAGTCCGGCACGTAAGCGACGTGCGACGGTTCGCGGAACCGCTCGGACACGAGCGCTCCGGTCACGCCGGGCTCCGGGTCTTCGCGGGCGCCGTACACCGCGAGCACGATGGTCTGATCGGCAAAGTTCTCGAGCACGTCGGCGAATTCCTGGGCGAACAGGCGGGTGCGACTGTACAGGTGCGGTTGGTGCACCGCGATGATGCGGCCCTCCCCCACGACGGTGCGCGCGGCCGCGAGGGCTGCGGCGACCTCGGTCGGGTGGTGGGCGTAATCATCGTAGACGCTGACGCCGCCGACGGTGCCGTGCAGTTCGAACCGGCGTTGGGTACCGCCGAAGCCGGCGATCGCGTCGAGGCTCGCCGCAGGTTCGAAGCCGAGCCCGACCAGCACGGCGAAGGCGCCGGCCGCGTTGATGGCGTTGTGCTTGCCGGGAATGCGCAGGGTGGCGCTGTAATCCTGACCCTGCCAGGCGACGCTGAAGCTCACCGGACCGGTCGTGGTGATGGAGTGCACGCGGACGGTGGACTCGGGGTGCTCGCCGAACGTGATCACGCGCTCGGCGGCATCCGCTTCGGTCCGGCCGGCGGTGATCGTTGCGGTGACCCGCACGGCGCCGACATCGTCGGAGGAGATGACGACGAGCTCGCTGGCCTTGGTGCTGAACTGGACGAACGCGGCCTCGAACGCTTCGAGTGAGCCGTAGTGGTCGAGGTGGTCGGGGTCGACGTTTGTGATCAGGGCTACCGCCGTGTGGTACAGCAGGAAGGAGCCGTCGGATTCGTCGGCTTCGACCACGAACAGGTCGTCGGCTCCGCTGGCGGAACTCGTCCCGAGGGATTCGATCACGCCGCCGTTGACGAAGCTCGGGTCTTGGCCGAGGCCGAGCAGCCCGGTGACGATCATTCCGGTGGAGGTGGTCTTGCCGTGGGCGCCTGCGACGGAAACGAGGCGGTGCTCGCGAATGAGCCAGGCGAGGGCCTGCGCGCGGTGCAGCACCGGCAGGCCGCGCTCATTGGCGAGCACGTACTCCGGGTTGTCCTGCCAGAGCGCGCCGGTGACGACGAGGGTGTCGGCCGCGCCGACATTGGCCGCATCGTGACCGATGAACACGCTCGCACCGAGTTCCCGCAGCGCCTGCACGTTGGGCGNCGGAACCGGTGACCGTATAGCCCTGGTTCAGGAACAGGCGGGCGATTCCGCTCATTCCGGAGCCTCCGATGCCCACGAAGTGCACACGTCCGAGGTCCTCGGGAATGGTCAGGGTGAGGTCTGGTTTGATCACGGTGGTGCGCTCTTCTCGATCGAAGCAAATAAAACAGTTCGTGCGGGCACTAGGTTACGCGCGCCGACCGACACTCAGGTCGTGAGCGCCCCGTGCACCAGGTCGAGCATGCGGGCCGTGCCGTCCAGCACACCGACGGATGCCGCCCCCCGCCCCATCTTCGCCAGCTGCAGCCGGTCACCCAACAGGGTCACCAACTCGCTGCGAACCCAGGCCGGCACGAAGTCCGCGTCATCGATCAGCACACCGCCGCCGACGGCCAGCACCGGCGCGGCATTAAAGCGCTGCTCGCCGTTGCCGACCGGATACGGCACGTATACGGCCGGAATGCCGAGCGCGCAGAGTTCGCTGACCGTCGCCGCTCCCGCCCGGGTCACGGCGCAATCGGCTGCGGCGAGGGCCAGGTCCATGCGATCGCAGTAGGCGACCAGGTGGTAGTTCGGCACGCCGGGGTCGACGATCTCGGAATTGGACCCGGTGATGTGCAGCACCTGCCAGCCGGCGGCCACGAGCGCGGGCGCCGAGGCCAGAATGGTCGCGTTGAGATTGCGCGCGCCGAGCGATCCCCCGGTGACCAGCAGCACGGGACGATCCGCCTCAAGCGAGAAGAACGCGAGGGCCTCGGCGCGAACGGCCGACCGGTCGAGCTGTTCAATTTCGGGCCGGAGCGGCATTCCGACGAAGCGGGCGTGCCGAATCGGGGTGCCGGCGAAAGCGACACCGACGTACTCGGTCAGGCGGGCGCCGAGTTTGTTGGCCAGGCCCGGCTTGGCGTTGGCCTCGTGGATGACAATCGGCACTCCCGCACGCCGGGCCGCGAGGTAGGCCGGCGTGGAGACATACCCGCCGAAGCCCACGACCACGTCGACCTTGCGAGAGCGAATGACCGCGGCCACCCCACGCACGGCCGCGCTGAAGCGTGGCAGAAAGGCCAGGGCCGCCCGGTTCGGCCGGCGCGGAAACGGCACCCGGGGAACGACGATGAGTTCGTAGCCGCGGGCCGGAACCAGGCGCGCCTCGAGACCTTCGGCGGTGCCGAGAACCAACACCGTGGCATCCGCTTCGCTGGCGCGAATGCGGTCGGCGACGGCGAGCAGGGGGTTGACGTGGCCGGCGGTGCCTCCGCCCGCCAGAAGGTAGGTAGTCATGCTCGGTCAGCCTCAATAAGATTGGTGTCGTGAAAGGCGCTCTCGGCGTCGCTCGAACGGTCGCCGCGGGCGAAGGAGAGCACGATGCCGATCGCGACGAGGGTGGTGAGCAGGGCAGTACCACCGGCCGAGATGAGCGGCAGCGGTACACCCAACACGGGGAACACCCCGAGCACCACGCCGATATTGACGAAGGCCTGTCCGATGATCCAAACCATGGCGGCGGCGATGGAGACCTTCGCCTGCACGGTCGTGGCCGCGCGCATAATGCGCAAAAAGGCGAAGGCCAGCAGAATGAACATGCCGAGAACGACGATGCAGCCGATCAGGCCGAGTTCTTCGCCGATGATAGCGAAGATGTAGTCGTTGTCGGCGGCCGGCAACCAGGACCATTTGGCCTTGGAGTTTCCGAGGCCGACGCCGAAGATTCCTCCGTTGGCCAGGGCCCAGGTGCCGTGCAGCGGCTGCCAGCAACTCGAGGAGATCTCCCCGACCAGTTCCGTGCAGCCCTCGTTGAGAAAGCTCGTGATGCGAGTCAGCCGGTTGGGGCTCGCGATGGCCAGCACAACCGCTGCGCCGACGCCGACCAGCAACGGTACGGCGAGCAGGCGCAGTTTGACGCCGGCGAAGAACAGCGCACCGAACAAAATGCCGGCCATGATCATCGTGGTTCCGAGGTCACCGCCGAGCATGACGAGAAATGCTGCGCCGCCGCCGACACCGAAGACTGGAATGAACACGTGCTTCCAGTCCTGCAGCTGGTGCTGCTTCTTTGAGAGGATCACGCCGAGCCAGATGACCAGGGCAACCTTGATGCCCTCGGACGGCTGAAACTGAATGCCAAAGATGTTCAGCCAGTTGGTGTTGCCGCCGGTGCCGACGCCCAGGCCGGTGGCCACGACCAGAAACTGAAAGAAGCAGGTGATCAGCATCGCCGGCCAGGCCACGCGACGCCAAAAAGCGAGCGGCAGCCGGCTCACGACGAGCATGAGGGGAATGCCGATCAGAGCGAACATACCCTGGCGCAGGATCCCGCCGAAGAAGCCCATATCGGCCAGAAAGGAATCGACCGACGACGACGACAGCACCATGATGAGACCGAAAACCACCAGGAACAGGGTGGTGCCGAGCAGCAGAAAGTAGTTGCCGCCCTCGGCCTTGAACACCCGACCGAGATTGATTCGGACCTGTGCACCGCCCGCCACCGCCTGTTCGGGAATCCGCGCCGGGCGCCCGGGGCGCGCCCCCGGATTGGGGCGTTTTCCGGGTGTGGCGCCCGTGCTGCCCGGGTTCTGCCCGGCCGGACGAGAGGCGGGGTTGCGAGGCACCTGTACCATCCGCGTCACCTGCCCAAGAAGTCGTGTACTGCCTGATTGAAAAGCCGGCCGCGTTCGGCATAGCTCTCGAACTGATCCATCGATGCGGCGGCCGGTGCGAGCAGAACGGTGTCGCCAGCCTGCGCGATCGAGGCTGCCAGCCGCACCGCAGCCGTCATCACCTGTTCGCCGCCGTTGGATACAGTGTCGTTCGCGTCAATCTCAAACACGGTCAGGTCGGGGGCGTGTCGCGCGAATGCTTCGCGGACTGCCCCCCGGTCGACGCCGATGATGACGGCGCCGCGTAGTCGGCCGATGTGCTTCTGCACAAGCTCGGCGATGTCGACGCCCTTGAGCAGCCCGCCGACCACCCACACGACTGACTCATAGGCCGCCAGCGAGGCATCGGCGGCGTGCGGGTTGGTGGCTTTGGAATCGTCGATCCACTCCACATCGTCGGCGATCGCGACCGTTTCGATGCGGTGTGCGTCGAGGTGGAAGGTTTCGAGCGCGCGGTGGATGGTCGCCGGCTCGACCCCGAACGACCGGGCCAGGGAGCTCGCGGCGAGCACGTCCATGATCACGTGCGGGGCGCCGAGCCCGGCCGCGACGAGGTGCGGCACGGTGGTCAGTTCCAGGGCCCGTTCGAAGCGGTCCTCGAGAAAGGCCCGGTCGCAGACGATGCCGTCGACGATCCCCAATTCGCTCGGTCCGGGCACGCCGAGACCGAAACCGATCGCGCGGGCGCCGTCCTGCACGTCGGCGTCCTGCACCATCGCGAGGGTCGCGGCATCCGCTGTGTTGTAGACGCAGGCCACCGCCGTGTTCAGGTAGACCTTCGCCTTGTCGGCGCGGTAGGCCGCAGCGGAGCCGTGCCAGTCGAGGTGATCATCGGCGATGTTGAGGCAGAGGCTGGCCCAGGGACGTAGGGCGCCCGGGCCGTTTGCGGGCAGGTGGTGCAATTGGTAGCTCGACAGTTCGACGACGAGCACGTCCCAGCCCTGCGGGTCACGAATGGCGTCAAGTACGGGCACGCCAATATTGCCGCAGGGGGCGACCCGGCTGCCGTGCGCGGCAAGCATCGTGGCGGTCAGCTGCACCGTGGTGGTCTTGCCGTTGGTGCCGGTGACGAGCATCCACTCGGCCGGAGTGCCGACCTTGTCGCGAAGCCGCCAGGCCAACTCGATGTCGCCCCAGACCGGCACGTTGTGCTCCACCGCCCAGAGCAGCAGGGGATGATCTGGGTGAAATCCCGGCGAGACGATGATCAATTCCGGTAGCTGCGCCGCCAGCTCAGCCGGCACCTCACGCAGGTCAGCCTGCACGAACGGCACCCCGAGAACCCCGAGCAGGTCGAAGCGTTCGTCGGCGCCCGGCGAGGCGAGCACGAGCACGTCGGCGCCCAGTTCCGCGAGGGTATCGGCGGCGGCAAAGCCGGTCACGCCGAGACCGAGCACGGCGACGCGCAGGCCTCGCCAGTCGGCGTGCCAGCTGACCAGCCCGTTCAGGCGGTCGCCGGCAGCGGGGGTTTCAGAGTTCACTATTGCGACAGCCATTCGAGGTAGAACGAGCCGACACCGGCGGCGACGAGCAGGCCGCCGATGATCCAGAACCGCACGACAACCGTGACTTCGGCCCAGCCCTTGAGCTCAAAGTGATGATGGACCGGACTCATCAGGAAGATGCGTTTACCGTGGGTGATCTTGAAGTACGCGCGTTGCACGATGACCGAGCCGGCTTCCATCACGAACAGGCCACCGATGAGCACGAGGAGCAGTTCGGTGCGGCTGAGAATGGCGAGGGCGGCCAGCGCCCCGCCGAGGGCGAGCGAGCCGGTGTCGCCGAGAAAGATCTTGGCCGGTGAGGTGTTCCACCAGAGAAACCCGATCAGGCCGCCGACGATGGTTGCGGCGACGATGGCGAGGTCGAAGGAGTCGGGGCCGAGGTAGCACTTGTATTGGTCGGCGGCATCCGCTCCCCCGAAGCAGCTCTGGTTGGACTGCCAGAACCCGATCACAACGAAGGATCCAATGGCGAAAATGGATGCTCCGGTGGCGAGGCCATCGAGACCGTCGGTGACGTTCACTCCGTTCGAGGTCGCGGCCACGATCAGGCAGATCCAGAGCAGGAACACGGCGATGCCGATGAACGTGCCCAGTTTCATGAAGTCAAGCGGCAGGTCCCGAATGAAGGACACGCTCGTCGAGGCGGGGGTCTGACCGTTGCGGTCGACGAATTGCAGCGACAGCACGCCGAAGGCACCGGCGACGATGACCTGCCCGAGCACCTTGGACCAGCCGCCGAGGCCGAGACTGCGCTGGTTGCGGGTCTTCAGAAAGTCGTCGAGAAACCCGACCAGTCCGAGGCCGACCATCATGAACAGCACGAGCAGCGGCGAGGGGGTGAACGGTCGTTGCTCGATCAGCATGGCGGTGAAATAGCTGATCAACACACCCAGGATGATGATGATTCCGCCCATGGTGGCGGTGCCGCGCTTGGCGTGGTGGCTCTTCGGCCCATCGTCGCGAATGAACTGGCCCCAGCCGAACTTCTTGAACAGCCGAATGAACAGCGGCGTCAGAAACAGGGTGAAGGCGAGTGAAAACGCGCCGGACAGTAGCAGGACTCTCACGAGAACAAGTCTCCCAGTCGATCGCCGAGGAACCGCAGACCCGCGGAGTTGGATGACTTGACGAGCACGGTATCGCCCGGATTCACTGAGCTGCGCACCAGTTCGAAGGCCTCGTCCGGCGTGTCGACATAGGCAGACTCACCGTCCCAGGACCCCTCGTTGATGGTGCTGATGTGCATGCGGCGGGCACCCCGCCCGACCACGATCACCTGCGAGATATTGAGGCGCACGGCGAGCAGGCCGATACGATCGTGCTCCTCACCGGCCAGTTCGCCCAGTTCGGCCATTTCGCCGAGCACGGCGATGGTGCGCTTTCCGGGGGTGCCGATCTGGGCGAGAGTCTTGAGCGCGGCGCTCATCGAGTCGGGGCTTGCGTTGTAGGCGTCGTTGATGACGGTGACATCGTCCTTGCCGCCGAGAACCTCCATGCGCCAGCGTTCGGCCCGGGTCGTGGCCTCGAGCGCGGCGACGATGTCGGGCAGCGAGACCCCGAGTACTTCAGCGGCGGCGGCAGCGGCGAGGGCGTTCATAACGTGGTGTTCGCCGAGCACCCGGAACACGACCGGAGCGCTCTGCCCGCCGGCGAGGTGCAGGGTGAACGTTGTGCCGGTGCGGCCTCCATGCAGGTCGCTCGCGCGCACGTCGACCTGACCGTACTCGCCGAAGCGCACGATGCGGGCCGGGGTGAGCGCGGCCATCTGCGCGACGCGCGGATCGTCTGCATTCAGCACCGCGACATCCGTTTCCAGCAGGTCGGTGACCATCTCGGATTTGGCGCGAACGGTGGCATCAAGATCACCGAACTCGCCGGCGTGGGCGAGGCCGACGGTCAGCACGATCCCCACGTCGGGCCGGGCCAGGCGCACCAGGTGCGCGATCGCACCTTCGCTGCTGGCGCCCATCTCGATCACGAGAAAACGAGTCTCGGCCGTGACTTCGAGCATGGTCATCGGCGCGCCGACCTGGTTATTGAAGGATCCGCGCGGGGCGACGGTCGGGCCGACCCGTTCGAGCATGCTGCGCAGCAGGTTCTTGGTGGTGGTCTTGCCGTTCGAGCCGGTGACGGCGACCACCTTGAGCGTTCCGGCGGCGCGTACCCGGGCGACCACGGCCGCGGCGAGGGCGCCGAGCGCGGCCACGGCATCGGCGACGACGATCTGGGTGACCGGCAGGTCGAGCGTTCGCTCGACGATCAATAGGGCGGCACCGCGCTCGGCGGCGACCGGCGCGAACAGGTGGCCGTCGGTCACCGCACCGGGCTTGGCAACGAAGATGGAGCCTGGCTCGATCAGGCGGGAGTCAGTCTGGACCGAGCCGCTGATCTGGTCAGCGGCTTCGGCCGGACCGGCCAGGTGCAGCGCACCGTTGACGGCCTCGCTGATCTCGGTCAGGGCGAGGGCAATCATTTACAGCCACCCCGCCGAACGCAGCGCTTCGCGGGCATCCTCGCGGGCGGAGTAGGGCAGTTTCTTGCCCTGTACCTCGTGGTAGTCCTCATGGCCTGGGCCGGCATACAGAATGGTGTCTCCTTCGTGTGCCAGTGACAACGCCGTGCGGAATGCCGCACGAGGGTTGGCCACCTCGTAGAACTCGCCGTCGGGAACGGCCGCGCGCGCTGCGTCAAGCAAGACAGCACGGATGCTCGCGGCGTCTTCGTAGCGCGGGTGAAAGTCGGTCACGACCACGATATCGCTGCCCCGGGCAGCGATAGCGCCCATATCGGCGCGTTTCGTGGTGTCACGGTCACCGTCAGCGCCGAACAGCATGATCAGCTTGCCGGGGGTGAATTTGCGCAGGGCCTCGAGGGTATTGAGGAAGGCGTCCGGACTGTGCCCGTAGTCGATGTAGACGAGCGGGCCCCGGTCGCCGGAGATGCGCTCGGCCCGGCCGGGAATGTAAGCGACGATGCCGCCGTCTCGGTCGAGGGTGTGCTGAATCGCCTCGAGGTCGAAGCCGGATTCGACCAGCATGACGATGGCGAGGGCGGCGTTCGCAGCCATGTACCAGCCGAGCAGGGGAACCCGGGTGCGCAGGCGCCGGCCGTCCGGCCCGTCGAGCACGAAATCGGTGTGGCTGGCGGTTTCACCGACCACGGTCATGCGCCAGTCGGCGTCAATGTCCGTGTGGTTGGTGATCGTCGTGACCGGGATGCGGCATTCGTCGGCGATGCGCCGGCCCCAGTCGGTGTCGACGGTGACGACGCCGCGGTGCGAGCGGTCGGGCTGGAACAGCTCGAGCTTGGCCTGAAAATAGTCGTCCATCGCCGCGTAGTCGTCTAGGTGGTCGTGGCTGAGGTTGGTGAACGCGGCGACGTCGAAGACCAGCCCGTCGACCCGGTAGCGGCTGAGCGCCTGGGCCGACACCTCGATGCCGACCGCGCGCACCTCGGCCTCGTTCATGCGGGCGAGCAGGGCGTGCAGTTCGCTCGCCTCCGGGGTGGTCAGCGCACTGGTCACGGCGAGGTCACCGATGCGGCGCTCGGCGGTGGAGGTCAGCCCAGAGACGATGCCGAGCTGGTTTAGGATGCCGAAGAGCAGGTAGACCACGCTGGTTTTGCCGTTCGTGCCGGTCACCGCGAACAGGGTCGCCGGGTTGTCGGCGGTGCGGTAGATCCACCCGGAGACGGCGCCGAGCGCTGCGCGGGCATCCGGGGTGACGAGCACGGGGAGCCCGCTGCCCGCGGCCAGCAGCGCCCCGGCCGGGTCGGTCAGGATAGCCACGGCACCGGCCTCTGCCGCAGCGGCGGCGAAGGTGGCTCCGTGCAGGTGCGCTCCGGGTACACCGACGTAGAGGTCACCGGGCTGCACCGTGCGGGAGCTCAGGCTCACCCCGGTGACTTCGAGACCGTCGATGTCTCCACGTAGTTCTAGATCAAATTCGGCAACCAATCCCGACAACGACCGCGGAACGGGATGCTCGGGACGGAGAGCCGACGGCGCCAATTCAGACACGCAGGGCTCGCTTTCTTACCAGGTGGACGAGAGATCGGGCGCACTCGCGCCGGAGGGAACCGCCCGATACTTTTTCAAAACCTGGCTCATGATCTCCTGGAAGACCGGAGCCGGTGCGGCAGATGTGTTCAGTTTAACAGGATCGGCGATGCTGACCGAGACGACGTACTGTGGATCGTCGGCCGGGGCGAACCCGGAAACCGAAACGAGGTACCCGCTAGAGTACCCACCGTGCCCGTCGGGCATCTGGGCGGTGCCGGTCTTAGCGGCGACGCGATAGCCCGGAATGTTCCACTTACTGTTCACCCAGCTCTTCTGATAGACCATCTCGAGCACGTCGCTCGTGTCGTTCGCCGCGCTTTCGGAGAGCACCCGGGTGCCGGTGGCATCGGGCACATTGGTCAGCGTGCCGTCGGCCTGCCGGCAGCCCTCCACCAGTTGCACCGGCATGCGCACGCCGTCGTTGGCGATGGTCTGGTAGATGCTGGCGATCTGAAGCGCGCTCGTGGTCAGGCCCTGCCCGAACATGGTCGCGTAGCTGGTCTGGTTGTCCCATTCGTCGGCGGGGTGCAGAATGCCGCCGTCTTCGCGCGGGAATCCGGTCTCGGTGGCGGTGCCCACTCCGAAGGCCTTCATATAGTCGTAGCGCTGCTGATTGGTGAGCATCTCGCCGAACTTGGACATGCCGGTGTTGCTCGAGTCGATCAGCACCCCGGTGAGGGTCATGTTCTGGTCGGGGTGCGAGTGGCTGTCATTGATATTGGCGCCGTTGGAGGGCAGGTAGCGGTAGGGCGAGACGACGCCGGTATCGAGTGTGGCAACGCCAGCATCGAGAACGGATGCCGCGGTGAGCGCTTTGAAGGTCGACCCCGGTTCGAAAGACTGGGTGAAGGCCCGGGATCCGCGATCGTCGGGGTTTTCGGTACCGCCCACATTGTTCGGGTCGACCGAGGGGTAGTCGGCGACGGCGAGAAGTTTGCCGGTCTTGGCGTCCTGCACGACCGCGTTCGCCCAGGCGGCTCCGGTCTCTTGCGCCCGAGCGGCAAGGGTCTGCTGCACGAACCATTGCAGGTCAGAGTCGATGGTGGTGACGACGTCGCCGCCGTCAACGGCCTCGGTGCTCGTGACGCTGCTCCCCGGGATGCGCACGCCGTCGGCTCCCTTTTCATAGGTTTCCGAACCGTTGGTGGAGGCCAGGCATGCGTCCTGCCCGGATTCGAGGCCGGCCTGCGGCACTCCCTCCCCCGACAGAAAGCCGAGCAGATTGCCGGCGACGGCTCCGTTCGGGTAAACCCGGCTCGGGCTGTTCTCGGAGTACGTCCACGGAATGTGCAGCTCCTGCACGGCGCGCAGCACGTCGACGTCGACCTTCTGGGCGATGTAGGCGAAATTGGCCTTGGCGTTGGCCTCCAGGGCGGTGGAAATAGTCAGCAGAATGGCGTCACCGGTCTGCCCGGTGGCGGCACCGATTTCGGCGGCCGCCTCGGCCACCGAGACCTCGACCTTTTTTCCGTCGACCGTGCGTTTGAAGGGGGTGGCGTTGACCGGCGACATGGTGATGTTGTAGCGCATGACCGTTCCGGCAAGCACCACACCGTTCCCGTCGACGATCTCGCCGCGCGAGCCATAGATCACCTGGCCGACTGAACGGTTTCCCACGGAGTCCTTGGTGAGCGAATCGGCCTGCACCACCTGAATATCGACGAGTCGCACCACGAACACACCGATGACGGCGAACAGCACGACGATGGTGAAAAAGGTGCGTCGACGACTGGACCGGGTGTTGGTCGGGTTGGTTCGGGCACTGCTGTTGCGCACGCTCATCTGCCCATCATGGTCGACACGGAGAAACTATCGGGTAGTGGGCGCCGCGAGTCCTGCAGGAACTACCGGAGCACTCGTGATCGCGACAGCGCCCGTTGCCGCCGCGGCGTCGTCGGGCAGCTGCGACAGCAGGGCGCTGCCGGTCAGCAGGGCGTTCGGAACGAGGCTGGCCGCTCCGGCCTGCGAACCCGACGCCGAGGCCGGAGCGCCCAAAACAGCGCCGTCGGACAGGCGCAGGTAGACGGGGTTGGAGTTGGTGACCATGCCGAGTCCCTCGGCGTTGGCGGCGAGGCTTTGCGGCGAGGATACCCGCACGAGGTCTTCGCTGACGCCCGCGGCCGTGCGGCCGAGTTCGGACTGGCTCGACTGAAGGCTGGAGATCTCGTAGGCTCCCTGGGAGATGCCCACGCTCAGGAGCAGCTGGGCGACGATGATCGCAGCCATGCCGGCCACCGCGGTGAGGGCATAGAAGATGCGCGGGCGCGCCCGGCGTCTCGGGTTCGACGAGACGATGCGAAAGGGACGACGCTCCGGCGTCTCGAACTTTTCACGTTCGACCGCAAACGATACGCGTGCCAGGTTGTCGCTCATGCGGCGGCCCTTCTCAGTCGTTCAGCAGCGCGCAGCCGAACCGGCGTCGCGCGGGGGTTGATGGCCTTCTCCTCGTCGGATGCCAGTTCGGCTCCGCGCAGCAGCAGGGTGAAGAGCGGTTTGTGTTCGGGGAGTTCCACCGGCAGGCCGGCGGGGGCGGTTGAACCGGATGCCGCGGCGAGGGCCCGTTTGACGATGCGGTCTTCGAGCGACTGGTACGCCATGACGACGATGCGCCCACCGACCTGCACGCGTTCGAGCGCTTCGGGAATGGCCCGCTCGAGCACGGCGAGCTCCTGGTTGACCTCGATGCGGAGCGCCTGGAAGACTCGCTTGGCCGGGTGGCCCTGCCGCTGAACCACGACCGGGGTCGCCTTCGTGATCACGTCGACGAGCTGTGCCGACCGCACGAAGGGAGTCGTTTCGCGAGCTTCGACGATGGCCTTGGCGTAGCGGGCGGACAGTTTCTCTTCGCCGTAGTCCTGAAAGATGCGCTTGAGGTCGCGTTCGCTGTAATCGGCGAGGATGCTCGCGGCTGTCAGGCCGGCGGTGCCGTCCATGCGCATATCGAGCGGGGCATCCTTCGAGTAGGAAAAGCCGCGTTCGACCCGGTCGATCTGCAGGCTGGAGACGCCGAGGTCGAACAAGACGCCGGCGACCTCGGTGATGCCGAGGCCGTCGAGGGCTTCGCCGATGCCGTCATAGACGGTGTGCACGAGGTGGACCCGGTCGCCGAATCCCTTGAGGCGTTCCTCGGCGATGGCGAGGGCCTCGGTGTCGCGGTCGAGGCCGACGAGCGTGAGCCCCGGAAAGCGGGACAGGATCGCTTCGGCGTGACCGCCCATTCCCAGCGTCGCGTCGACGAGCACGGCTCCGGGTTGTTCGAGCGCGGGGGTAAGCAGCTCGACGCAGCGTTCGAGCAGTACCGGGGTGTGGATCTTGTTGCTGGGAATGTCGTTGCTGGCCATAATGCCGGGAAAGTCCGTGATGCCTGATTCCCCTCCATTTCGTCCTGGCACCGGGGAAGTGTGTCAGGGCAAAAACGGCGAGGAGTCAGGCGCCAGGGGCTAGAAGAGTCCCGGAATCACCTCCTCCGTCGTGTTGGCGTACGAGGTTTCCTGCTCGGCGAGGTACGTGGCCCACGCTTCGCTGTCCCAAATCTCGACTCGGCTGCCAGCGCCGATGACGGTCAGTTCCCGGTCAAGCCCCGCATAGCTGCGGAGATTGCCGGGGATGGTGACGCGGTTTTGTTTGTCCGGCGTTTCGGAACTCGCTCCGGACAGGAACACCCGGAGGTAGTCGCGAGCTTGCTTGCTCGTGACCGGGGCCTGACGGATCTTGTCATGGAGCGTTTCGAATTCGCGGGTGCTGAACACGTAGATGCAGTGTTCCTGCCCGCGCGTCATCACCACGCCGGTGGAGAGTTCCTCCCGAAATTTCGCGGGAAGAATGATTCGACCTTTTTCGTCGAGCCGGGGGGCGTACGTGCCAAGGAACACGCGTACCCCTTTCTTCCGGCCAGATTCAGGTCTGTCTCCACTTTACTCCACCTTCAACCACTTGTCGAAGAATTCTGACCTGTTTCTGAACCTAATCAGCAAACTGCCCCGAATTCATTGGCCACTTGCTGTGGAGGAAAAGGGAGCACACTCATTGAAAATGGATGCCTATTGCTGGTTTTTGGGCACAAAAAAAGGGCCGATCGGATGATCGGCCCTTGGGGGCTGCAAATTCTTAAGTTCTGGAAACCCGGTGGAGGACTCAGCTCAGGTGACTAGAGGCCGTTCGCGCTACTGACCATTCGCGCTACTGACCGTTCGCGCTACTGACCGTTCGCGCTACTGACCATTCGCGCTACTGACCGTTCGCGCTACTGACCATCTTGACGGCGGTCCCAGCGGTCGTTCAGGCGATCCATCAGCCCCTGGTTGGACTTGGCCTGCGCCGGTCGACGACCGGGTGCGGACGGTCCGGGAACGCCACGGATGGCTTTGCCGGGCGAGACGGCGACGAGAACGCCACCGAACATCACGATGAAGCCGAGAATGCCGAGCCAGAGCTGGGCAATGGCTACTCCCAGAATGAGCGCGACAATGCCCGCGACGGCGAGGAGTACACCGATGGCGATGGAACGATAGTTCGGGCGAAGTCGCGACGCACCAACGCTGGCGACGAAGTCGGCATCGTTGTGATAGAGGCTGCGCTCCATCTCTTCAAGGAGTCGCTGCTCCTGTTCCGAAAGCGGCATCTCATTCCCTTCCAGTTACGGGATCGAGCGGGTGGGTTGAAAAATTTGAACTGCAAAATTCGAACCGGGTAAGGTCGAACTACTCAATTCTAACCCCGCCATGGTGGCTAGGCTATACGAGTGCCTGAAAGCAAACGCCTGGTCGACTTGGTTCAATCTCGCATCGACGAGTTCCTCATGTCCCGCGAACCAATTGTGACCCTGATCAGCTCCGATCTGACGCCTCTAACAGACTTCTCACGGCAGTTTCTCAGCGGTGGAAAGCGGTTTCGAGCCCAGTTTTGTTACTGGGGCGCGCAGAGCGTCCGTGTGGCCGATACAGGCCCAAATGCAGGCCAGTCGGGGGCGAAAACACCGGCGGCCGCAGCCGGCGGGCGAGGCGCGGCATCCACTGCCCCGGTACCGCTCGAGGCGGTCGTCTCGGCGGCCAGCGCCCTGGAAATTTTTCATGCCGCCGCGCTCGTGCACGACGACATTATTGACAACTCGGACACCCGACGCGGGGCGCCGAGCGCCCACAAACTGTTCGAAAGTTTGCACGAGAATGAGGGCTGGTCCGGCGGTCCGGTCACGTTCGGACGGGCATCGGCGATTCTGCTCGGCGACCTGCTCCTCGGATGGAGTGACGAGCTGCTCGACGAAGGACTCGATGCGGTCGCCGACCGACCGTCGGCCCGGCGCGCTCGGCTTGAGTTCAATCACATGCGCACCGAGGTCACGGCCGGGCAATACCTCGACATTCTCGAGGAACGCGCCTGGCTGGCTCAGCCCGAATCGCAGCTGCTCGACCGTGCCCTGCGGGTCATCGTCTACAAGTCAGCCAAGTACAGCGTGCAGGCTCCGCTCGTGATCGGGGCCGCGCTGGCCGGAGCGTCAGCCGACCAGCTCAGCTCGCTGCGGGCCTTCGGCCTGCCGCTCGGAATGGCTTATCAGTTGCGCGACGACCTGCTCGGGGTGTTCGGTGATGCCGCGGTGACCGGAAAACCGAGCGGGGACGACCTGACCGAGGGCAAGCGCACCGTGCTGATCGCGCTGGCTCGGGAGCGGCTAAACGACCGGGATCGACAGGCACTGGATGCCCGGCTCGGCGACCCGACGCTCGATCAGGCGCAGATTCGCGCCCTTCAGGAGCTCATCACGGCTAGCGGCGCGGTCGAGCGGGTCGAAACTTTGATCGCCGCCCAGGTCGCAGAAGCGCTGAACGTGCTGGAAATCGCTCCGATCACCGCAACGGCCCGGCAGACCCTGCTCGATCTGACCGATCGCGTGACGCGTCGGGCATACTGACCGGCGCAGCCGTCGTGATCGGCGCATCCGTTTTATCGTGAGGTCATTTTGCGCCGCACGCCGGTCGCCGCCGGGCCGGACCGAAGGCGCTTAGGCGAGCGCCTGGGCGACGCGGCGCACCTCGGCCTTGCGTCCGGCGCGGAGGGCTTCGATCGGAGCAACGCCGAGGCTGTCGTCGACCTCGAGCAGCCAGGTCATGGCCTGCATGTCGGTGAAGCCGTCATCGGCCAGCACGAACAGCGTGCCGCGCAGTTCCGGAACGGGAGCTCCGTCACGCAGAAACAGGGAGGGAACCGACACGACGTTGTCCCGGCGGATAGCCAGCAGGTATTTGTCGTCGATCAGGTGCCGAACGCGGCTCTGGCTCATTCCGAGGAGGTTGACAAGGGCAGGAATAGTAAGCCACTCGGGCTCTGAAGGCAGATCACTCACGTTGGTAGCTTCCCATGATTTTGGGGCCGGTACAAAACCTTGTGGAGCTTTTTATCGTGATCAGTGCCAATTCGCGGATCCGTGTCAATTGACTCCCTCTCATATTTATGAAAACCTCAGGGTGGGGATTGCTGCACCGCAGCCATTGCTGCGAACTTGATGTCCACATCGAGCGTGATGCACACAATGAAATGGAGCACCATGTCGACCAGGGTGAAAACACAAACTAAAACGGATGCCGCGGCGCCGGCCGCACCGCGCGCCACCGTTCCGCAGACTGGCGCTGCACACGCCGGTATTGAGCTGAGCGTTGCTGAGGTGAGCGCTGTTGATCGTGCCGGCACTCCTGTCGCCAGCGGTACGAAGCGTCGGGTGAAGAAGGCCGCAGACCTGCGGTCCCG
Organism: Cryobacterium sp. TMS1-20-1; assembly: GCF_004402355.1. Classification (NCBI taxonomy): domain Bacteria; kingdom Bacillati; phylum Actinomycetota; class Actinomycetes; order Micrococcales; family Microbacteriaceae; genus Cryobacterium; species Cryobacterium sp. TMS1-20-1. The sequence continues at coordinate 74,254 of NZ_SOGF01000044.1, forward strand.
CCAGGCCCTGCTCACTGTGCCCATTGTGCTGGTCAGCACCCTGGCCATCAGCCTCAACCTCGCAGCCCCCGCCCAAGCCCAGGCGCTCGCCAAGAAGCCACTGAAAGCAAAGCTCGCCCAGTCCACACCGGTTCTCGCCGCCGTTCCCACGTCGGTCGCTGCCACCGTACAGATCGCACCGGCGCAGTACTCCGTCGTGGACGGCGACACCGTGAGTGGTATCGCTGGCCGGTTCGGTCTGTCGACGGCGGCCGTGCTGGCACTGAACGGTCTCGATTCCCGGGCCCTGATCTTTCCAGGCCAGGTCTTGACCCTGACTCAGGCGGCGGCGCCGGCCGCATCCGCTGCACCGGTCTCGACGAATTATGTCGTGCAAAGCGGCGACACGATCAGCGGCATTGCAGCCACACACGGGCTGAAGACCGCCGACCTGCTTGGAGCGAACGGCCTCGACGGCAGCAGCGTGATCTACCCCGGCCAGGTCGTGCTGCTGGCCGCTGCTGCCGCGATGGAGGCCGCCGTGTATGTCGCGCCGACGGTTGCGGTTGCCGCCGCCACCCACACGATTGCCTCGGGCGAGACCATCACCGCGGTCGCTGATGCGGCCGGGGTGAGCGTGCAGGCCGTGCTCGACGCCAACGGACTCGGCTGGTCGAGCATCATCTACCCCGGGCAGGTTCTGACCCTGCCCGTGACCGTGGCCCCGGCGGCCTCCATCACTCGCGCCACCGCTGGCATCGTCACGCCGATGACCGCCGAAATGCGCCAGAACGCCCAAACCATCGTGGCGACGGGGCGCGGCGCGGGCGTGAACAATGCCGGTCTGGTGATCGCGCTGGCCGCCGCCGCCCAGGAGTCAGGGCTGCGCAATGTCGACTACGGCGACCGGGATTCCCTCGGGCTGTTCCAACAGCGCCCGAGCGCCGGCTGGGGCACCCCGGAACAGGTCATGGACCCGGTACGGGCCAGCCTGGCCTTCTTCGGCGGCGCGTCCAACCCCAACCCCGACATCACGCGCGGTCTGCTCGACATCCCCGGCTGGGAGTCGATGACCGTCACCCAGGCCGCCCAGGCAGTGCAGATTTCGGCCTACCCCGACTACTACGCGAAGTGGGAAACATCGGCGCAGGCCTGGCTCGTCGAAATCGGCTGACCGAATTCAGCGCCCCGACCGGGTGTCTCCCCGGCGAACCCTGCGCGCCGCGCGCCGGGGTCGCCACCCTATTACCTAGAATCAAGGAGTGAGCGTTCCCTCGACCGACCCGATGATTGGCCGTCTTATCGACGGCCGGTATCAGGTGCGCTCGCGGATCGCGCGCGGCGGCATGGCCACGGTCTACCTGGCCACCGATTTGCGGCTGGAACGTCGCGTCGCGATCAAGATCATGCACGGCCATCTGGCCGACGACAGCGCCTTCAAGATCCGCTTCATTCAGGAAGCCCGCTCGGCCGCCCGGCTCGCACACCCGAACGTCGTGAACGTCTTCGACCAGGGCCAGGACGCCGATATGGCCTACCTGGTCATGGAATACCTGCCCGGCATCACCCTGCGCGACCTGCTCAAGGATTACGGCCGGCTCACCCCCGAACAGACCCTCGACATTCTCGAAGCCGTGCTCAGCGGGCTCGCCGCCGCCCACAAGGCCGGCATCGTGCACCGCGACGTCAAACCCGAGAATGTCTTGCTGGCCGACGACGGTCGCATTAAGATCAGCGACTTCGGCCTGGCTCGCGCCGTCAACAACAACACGGCCACCGGTCAGGCCCTGCTCGGCACCATCGCCTATCTCTCCCCCGAACTCGTCACCCGCGGCGTCGCCGATGCCCGCAGCGACATCTACGCCCTCGGCATCATGACGTTCGAGATGCTGACCGGTGAGCAGCCGTACGTGGGTGAAGCCCCGATGCAGATCGCCTATCAGCACGCCAATGACACCGTGCCGATGCCGAGCAGCAAGGTCGACTCAATTCCCCGCGAACTCGATGAACTCGTGCTCTGGGCCACCGCCCGCGATCCAGAGGATCGTCCCCGCGACGCCCGGGTCATGCTCGACCAACTGCACGATGTCAGCGCACTCGTGCGTGGCGGCACCCAGGAGCTGGCCCTGCAATCGACCATGGTGCTGCCCGCGAGCGTGCGCTCCGGCGCCAACGCTCTGGCGGATGCCGAAACCCAGGTTTTCGGTCCCAAGCTCGCTCCCACCAAACCGCCCGCCGCAACCCTGCTCGGCATTCACCCGGTCGGCACCGGCCCGGTGGGATCGCCCGACAGCGGCGAACTGCTGGGTAAGAAGGCCGACAAGCGCAAACGCCGCGGATTCTGGCTGTTCGCCCTCGTCGTTCTCGTCGCTGCGGCTCTCGGCGGCACCGGCTGGTACTTTGGCTCTGGCCCGGGTTCCGACGTAATGCTGCCCGATTTCGCGTCGGCCTCCCCCGAAACAGCCTCGGCTGAATTGACTGAACTCGGCCTCCAGCCCGAGCTCGGTGGTGCCTTCAGCGCCACGGTCGCCGAGGGGATCGTCATCGGCACCGATCCGGATGCCGGCAGCCGGGTGCCCCAGGACAGTCCGGTCACGGTCATCGTCTCCCAGGGCCTGCAACCGATCACGCTGCCCACGCTGGCCGGCGTTACGCAGGAGGCGGCATCCGCTCTGATCACCGATTTGAACGCCGTGGTCGGCAGCATCGACCCGGTCTTCAACGGTGACGTGCCCGAGGGCACCGTCGTGGCCGCGAGCAAGGAAACCGACGGTGCCGATGTCTCGGCCGGTGGCGAGTATTTCGAAGGCCTGACCGTGAACCTCGTCGTGTCGCTCGGGGCGATTCCAAACGTCGATGGCAAGACCGTGGCCGAGGCCACCGATATTCTGGTCGGAAAGAACTTGCTCGTCGTCTCGGGCGAGCAGACCTACAGCGACACCGTGCCCGAGGGCGACGTCATCACCGCGCAGGTTCCCGAGGGCACGATTCGCGAGGGCGCCACGCTCACCCTCGTAATCTCACGCGGCCCCGAGCCGGTACAAGTGCCCACGAATATCATCGGAAAATCGTGGACTGAAGCCAAACCCATACTGGAGGCCACTGGCCTCAAACTCGAATACAACGGGTTCGCCGATACCCCCGGCGCTTCAAATTTCTTTAAAGTCGCGACATTAGATCCCGGGGAAGGCGAGCTTGTACTACCCGGTAAGCCCCTCAGGATCGGCTTCACCGCCTAGCTCTGCAGCTCGCCGCGCCGACCCTGTTTTCGAGGAGCTGCGGCGGTGGGTTTTCCGCGGGGTTGCGAGTTTTCGGGTCTTCCCGGGGTCTCCGCACGCTTTTCGCGGAGGCCCCGGGAAGGCCCGAATGTTTGAGCGAGGAGCGGATGACCCGTCGCCGGCGCGGGCCGCCTGCGGAACGTGCGGTGCGGGACCACGCAACCGCCCGGAATCCGCTCACTGGGCCCACCTTGTGAAAGCGGGCCCACGATTGATCATGGGCCCGCTTTCCGGGCCCGGGCCCGGTCGATAAGAAGAGGCTAGCGAGCAGCTAGCTCCTCGGCCACCAGGAAGGCAAGCTCGAGCGACTGCATGTGGTTCAGGCGCGGGTCGCAGAGCGACTCGTAGCGGGTCGCCAGGGCGGCCTCGTCGATGTGCTCGGAGCCGCCGAGGCACTCGGTGACATCGTCGCCGGTGAGTTCGACGTGGATTCCACCGGGGTGGGTTCCGACGGCGCGGTGCGCCTCGAAGAAGCCCTTGACCTCGTCGACGACATCGTCGAACCGACGCGTCTTGTAGCCGGTCGGAGTGGTGACACCGTTGCCGTGCATCGGGTCGGTCACCCAGAGCGGCGTCGCCTCGCTCGCCTTGATCGCCTCGAGCAGCGGCGGCAGGGCATCGCGCACCTTGCCGGCCCCCATGCGGGTGATGAAGGTGAGGCGGCCAGGCTCCCGGTTCGGGTCAAGCTTGTCGACCAGGCGCAGCATGTCGTCGGCCGACGTGGTCGGGCCGAGCTTGACCCCGATCGGGTTGCGCACCCGGGAGAGGAAGTCGACGTGGGCGCCGTCGAGATCGCGGGTGCGTTCCCCGATCCAGATGAAGTGCGCCGAAGTGTTGTACGGCGTGCCGGTGCGGGAGTCGATGCGCGTCATCGGGCGCTCGTAGTCCATCAACAGGCCTTCGTGGCTGGTGTAGAACTCGGTGCGCCGCATGGCTTCGAAGTCGGCGCCACAGGCGATCATGAACTTGATGGCGCGGTCGATATCCTTGGCCAGGCCCTCGTAGCGCTGGTTGGCCGGGTTCTTGGCGAAGCCCTGGTTCCAGCTGTGCACCTGCCGCAGATCGGCGAAGCCACCCTGGGTGAACGCGCGAATGAGATTGAGAGTGGATGCTGCCGTGTGGTACGCCTTGACGAGCCGGTCGGGGTCGGCTTCGCGCGATTCGGGGGTGAACGGGTAGCCGTTGACGATGTCACCGCGGTAGGCGGGCAGGGTAACGTCACCGCGGGTTTCGAAGTCGCTCGAGCGCGGCTTGGCGAACTGGCCAGCCATCCGCCCCATCTTGATCACGGGCATCGATGCGCCGTAGGTGAGTACGACCGCCATCTGCAGCACGGTCTTCACCCGATTGCGGATCTGGTCGGCGGTGGCGCCGCTGAACGTTTCGGCACAGTCGCCGCCCTGCAGCAGAAATCCCTGCCCGCCGGCGGCCTGCGCGAGCCGGTCACGCAGAATGTCGACCTCACCGGCGAAGACCAGCGGCGGTTGCGTCGCCAATTCGGCGGATGCCGCGGCCACCTTGTCGGCGTCCGGCCAGGTCGGCTGCTGCTTGATCGGTAGGGTGCGCCAGTGGTCGAGACCCGTGATGACAGAGGCTTCTGCGGCAACAATGGGCTCGGTGGGGTCTACCACGGGATAGTTCCTGTTTTCTCTGCTGGACCGGTAACGCGCGCCGGCTACGAAATGGATGAGGTGCTGCAACGCGCACGGCGCAGACAGCACTTCTAGCAGCCTATCGCGAAAGACTGGCCCGCTTCTCTTTGACGGAGGATGCATAGACGTCCACGTACTCCTGCGTGCTCAGCTGCCGCAGCTCGTACATGAGCTCATCGGTGACGCTGCGCAGCACGAACCGGTCACCCTCCATGCCCTCGAACCGGGCAAAATCGAGCGGTTTGCCGATCACGATTCCGATTCGGCGCACCCGGGGAATACGAGTTCCGGTGGGCATGGCCTTCTCGGTGTCGATCATGGCGACCGGAATGACCGTGACGCCCGACTCGAGCACCATGCGTGCCACACCGGTGCGTCCCCGATACAGGCGGGCGTCCGGGCTGCGGGTGCCCTCTGGGTAGATGCCGAGAATTCGGCCATCCCGCAGGACACGCAAGCCGGTATTGAGCGAATCTTCGGAGGCCTTGCCGCCGGAGCGGTCGATCGGCAGCTGCCCGGCCGCGGTCAAAAACTGCCGCGTTGCCCAGCCCTTGAGCCCCTTGCCGGTGAAATAGTCGCTTTTGGCCAGGAAAGCCACGCGGCGGGGCACGACGAGCGGCAGAAAAACCGAGTCGATGAACGACAGGTGGTTGCTGGCCAGAATGACCGGGCCGGTCTTCGGAATGTGGTCCAGACCGATGATCCAGGGGCGAAACAGCGAGAGCAGCAGCGGGCCGATGACGATGTTCTTCATGATCCAATAGAACATTCGCACTCCTTCATCCTGCTGTGAAAGCTTAGTCCGCCTGCGCTATCCAAGCGGATACCGCGCGCGGCCAGACCAGACCGGTCACCGCCGCGGCCTCCCGCACCCGCGCGCCAGGCCTGCTGAGCGCCCGCTCAACACCCACTCACCGCACGGCGTGCAGTCGGGCGAGGTCTGCCGCACCGACGACGCCGGCGTCGTTGACGAGCTGGGCGATGGCGAACTCGGCCTCCGGGTGATACCCGCGGGCCGGAAGGTGTTCGAGGTAGGCCGCCCGGATCGGCTCGAGGAGGAGCTCGCCGGCGGCGGCGACTCCCCCGCCGAACACGAAGACCTGCGGGTCGAGCACCGCGCCCAGACTCGCACAGCCTTGCCCGAGCGCGCCGCCGAGCTGGCGCAGAGCCGCGAGGGCTCCGCCGTCGCCGTCCTGAATTAGCCGTCCGACCTCTTTGCCGGTGAGTTTGCCGCGCCGCTCGCGGGCAGCAGCCAAGCCGAGGCCGATGCCACCGGCATCCGCAAAATCATTGGCGATGCGCAGCAGTGCCCGGCCGGAGCCGTACTGCTCGAGGCAACCGTGGGCGCCACAGCCGCAGGCCAGACCGTCGGGAACGACGCGCAGGTGGCCGAGTTCAGCGCCGGCGCCGAATCCACCGCGAAACAGTGCGTTGTTGGTCACGATCGCACCACCCACCCCTGTGCCGATCGTGAGGGTGACCATGTCGGTGTAGGCGCGTCCGGCGCCGAAGCGAAATTCGGCCCAGCCGGCGGCATTGGCGTCGTTCTCGATGATGATGGGCAGGTCCAGGCGCGCCTCGAGCTTGTCGCGAAACGGTTCGTTACGCCAACTGATGTTCGGCGCGTAATACACGGTCGACTGGGCAGAATCGATGAACCCGGCCGCTGCAACGCCGGCAGCGACGATGTTCTCGCCCTCGGACAGGCTCTGAATCATGGCCACGACGGCGTCTTCAATTTCGCGCGGGTTGCCGGGGGTGGTCGGCGTGCGCTCAGAGCGGATGATCGTGCCCGCTTCGTCGACGAGCGCTCCGGCGATCTTGGTGCCCCCGATATCGATACCTATGGCGTGCACGAGGCACCTTTCGTTTGGGGCATTTGGGAAGCGGTGCCTGTCAGCCGGGCGGCTGTGCAGGACACCCTCTAGAGTGTAGTAAACCAGTTTGCCGCTGGACGAAACACCCGCTCACCCTAAGAATTCTTAGGCGCTGGGCAGTTGGCACGTTCAGCCGGTACCAAAGGAGTTGCCGTGAAACAGTTTGATATGCCCGCCGTTGTTCCCGCCGATCCCGGCGCCAACATCACCGACCTCCTGATGGACCGCCTCGCTGCGACTCCAGACCTCGTTCTGTTCTCTCTGCCGCGCAACGGCCAGTGGCTTCCCGTCACCACGAAGGAATTCCACGCCCAGGTCGTGGCGCTGGCCAAGGGCCTCGTCGCCGCCGGCATTGAGCCAGGTGACAAGATTGGATTGATCTGCAAGACGCGCTACGAGTGGACCCTGATCGACTTCGCGGTCTGGTTTGCCGGGGCGATTCTGGTTCCGGTCTACGAGACCAGTTCGCCGAGCCAGGTGCAGTGGAACCTCAGCGACTCGGGCGCCACGTCCGTCATCGTCGAGACCGCCGATCACTTCGCCCGATTCGATGAAGTTCATCCGGAACTCAGCGACATCCGTTCGGTCTGGCAGATCAACCTGGGCGACCTGGACAAGCTCGTAGCCGGGGGTGTCAACGTCACCGACGCCGAAATCGAACGCCGCCGCAACCTCGCTGTCGGCGATGACATGGCCACCCTGATCTACACGTCCGGCTCGACCGGCAAGCCCAAGGGCTGCGTCCTCACCCACGCCAATTTCCTCGAGACCAGCCGCAATGCAGCGGTCGCACTCAAAGAGGTGTTGGTGCACCCGGAGGGCGCCTCAACCCTCCTCTTCATCACGACCGCCCACGTCTTCGCGCGCTTCATTTCGGTGCTGTGCGTGCACGCCGGGGTGCGCGTGGGGCACCAGGCCGACACCAAAACCCTCCTGGCGGCGCTGGGCAGCTTCCAGCCCACCTTTCTGCTCGCCGTGCCGCGGGTGTTTGAAAAGGTCTACAACTCGGCTCAGCAGAAGGCTGTGGCCGGTGGCAAGGGCAAGATCTTCGATTCCGCAGCCCACGTCGCCGTCGAGCATTCCAAGCTCGTACAGGCGGGAACGTCGATTCCGCTCGGCATGAAGATCAAGTTCGCCCTGTTCGACAAGCTCGTATACAGCAAGCTGCGCGCTGCGATGGGCGGCAAGGTCGTCTGGGCCGTCTCGGGCTCGGCCCCGCTCGGCGCCCACCTCGGCCACTTCTTCAAGAGCCTCGGCATCGTCATTCTCGAGGGTTACGGCCTGACCGAAACGACCGCCCCCGCCAACGTTGGCCTGGCCACTCGGGCCAAAATCGGCACGGTCGGACCGCCACTGCCCGGCGTTTCAGTGCGTGTCATGGACGACGGTGAGATCGAAGTCAAGGGCGTCAACGTCTTCAAGGAATACTGGAAGAACCCGCAGGCCACGGCAGACACCTTCGACGACGGCTGGCTCAAAACGGGCGACATCGGCGACTTCGACGCCGACGGCTTTCTCACCATAACCGGGCGCAAGAAGGAGATCATCGTCACGGCCGGCGGCAAGAACGTCGCTCCGGCCGCCCTCGAAGACCCGATCCGGGCGAACCCGTTGGTCGGACAGGTGATCGTCGTCGGTGACCAGAAGCCCTTCATCGGAGCGCTCATCACCCTCGACCCCGACATGCTGCCGGTCTGGCTGAACAACCATCAAGAGGATGCCGGAATGACGCTGGAACAGGCATCCGTCAATAAAACCGTGCTCGCCGAAATTCAGCGCGCGGTCGACCATGCCAATGAGGGTGTGTCGCGGGCGGAATCGATTCGCAAGTTCACGCTGCTTTCGGTCGAGCTCACCGAGGACAGCGGGCACCTGACGCCGAAGATGAGTATCAAGCGCAACATCATTCTGCGCGACTTCGCTCAGGAGATCGACACGATGTACTCGAACGCGCCGGTGACTGAGGGAATCTCGCTGCGGGAGTAGTTCGAGATTGGGCCCGGCCCGCGTGGGTCGGGCTTAGCGCGGTTTTTGGCGGGTCGGGTCCGGGAAAAGCCCTCCGCTGATCGCTCAAACCGTGAACTCACAACCCCGCGGATTACTTACCCCGTTCCCTCATCTCACGAGGCTTCGCCCGTGCCGGGTCAGCGCCGACCGTTCACGCTCCGGTCAGTACGCGGGGGTCAGGGGCTAGAACCAGTTGGACTCGCGGATTTCCCTCATCGCGACTCGCCGGTTTTCCTTGTCGAGACGGTCGATGTAAAGAAAGCCATCGAGGTGATCGGTCTCGTGCTGCAGCGCCTGAGCCATAATTCCGGTGCCGGAGAGCTCGACCGGGTTATTGTCGAGGTCGATTCCGGTCACCCGGGCGAAGGGGTAGCGCTTGGTGGGGTACCAGAGGCCCGGAACGGACAGGCAGCCCTCGTCCACGAAGTCGGGTTCGCCGGAGAGTTCGACGACGGTGGGGTTGAGGATGTAGCCGATGTCGCCGTCGACGTTGTAACTGAAGGCGCGCAGGTTGACACCGATCTGGGAGGCGGCGACGCCAGCCCGACCGGGTAGGCGCACGCTGTCGACCAGGTCGCGCACGAGGCCGCGAACGCGGTCGTCGATTCCGTCGATGGGGTCGGAGACGGTCTTCAGCACCGGATCCCCGAAGAGACGGATCTGTCGTTCGGGCACGGGGACACTCCTCGGGGTGAGCGGATGAGGCAGATTGAGCAGGAGGGCACGACTGGTTCAAACGGATGCAGCGTATCCCCTGTGCGGGTCGGGTTAGGCGCTGCGGTCGGCGGGGAGACCCTCGACGACGAGCTCGGCCAGGGTGCGCGCAGCCAGCCGAGTGATCGGCCTGAGGTCCTTGTAGGACACGACACTGCCGGCGGCGAGCTGCGGGTCGTAGGGAATGCGCACGATTTCTCGCACCCGCGAGCGGAAGTGTGACTCGATCTCTTCGAGGCGCACCAGGTTGGTGCCCTGCGTGGCCGTGTTGAGCGCGACGATCGCGTTGCGTACGAGGTCGCCGTAGCCGTTCGCTTCGAGCCAGGTCAAGGTCTCGGAGGCCAAACGCGCCTCGTCGACGCTTCCGCCGGAGACGATGACGATTGAGTCGGCCCGCTGCAGGGTGGCGCGCATGACCGAGTGCACAATGCCGGTGCCGCAGTCGGTGAGGGCGATCGAGTAGTAACGCGCGGCCAGGTCGGCGACGACGTTGTAGTCGTTCTCATCGAAGGCTTCGGAGAGCAGCGGGTCGGTGTCCGAAGCAAGAATGTCGAGGCGGGTTTCATCGCGCGAGACGAGCGTGGAGAAATCGGTGAAGTTACCGATCGATGCGGCCTTCGAGACGACATCGCGCACGGTCGAGCGGGTCTGCTTGCTCACGCGTTCGGAGAGCGTTCCGCGGTCGGGGTTGGCGTCGATCGCGATGATGCGGTCGTCGCGAGCGTCGGCCAGCGCCATGCCGAGCAGCGTCGTGACGGTGGTCTTGCCGACGCCGCCCTTGCGGGTGAGGATCGGCACGAACCGGGTGCCGCCTTCGAACTTGCGACGAATGCGCTCATCCATCTCCTTGTAGGCGCGCACCTTGGGCGAGTCGCCGAGATTGACCAGGTGCAGCGAGAGCGCGTAGATGAATTCCGGCCAGGCGCCCTGCGGCGCCTTGCGGGTCTTGCGGTTCACAGTGAGCAGGCGATCCGAGGTCAGCATGGCCGCCGACTCGGGGGCTGAGCCGTTTTCTGAGCGGATGCGATCGCGCTGAACCGACGCTGCGGCATCCGTTCTGGAAAGCGATTCGACGGCGGAACTGGCGCCAGCCGCCCTGGCCGGGGCCGGCGTGTTGATTTCGACGGTGTGGGTGGCCGGGGTCGGCAGGGCGCGGGCCGTCGCCGCGGAGGTGCCCAGTCCCCCCAGGGCGACGGCCCGCCGCGGAGCGGCGGGCACGTCGATGGGAACGCTCAAACTCTCGGGCAGGGAGGCTGCGAGGTTGTCGATCGTGTGCGGTGGCAGCTCGCTGTGGTACTCGTCGCCGCGGTCATCGGTACCGCGATGCTCGTCCCGGGTTCGTTTGGCGGTGGCCGACACGGGGCGCGCGGGCGCGCTCTGGTCGTCAGTACGTTTGTCTGGCACGGCACATCCTCAACTGATCGATAACGGCCCTAATCTTAGCGTGGACGCACCACCACGAGCAGATCGCCGGCATCGACCTGCTGGGTGAGCGGGATGGCGACCCGCTCGATGGTTCCGGCGATCGGCGAGGTGATCGCGGCTTCCATTTTCATGGCTTCGATCGACGCGACGCTCTGGCCGGCTTCGACCTGGGCGCCTTCTTCGACCTGCAGGGTGACCACGCCGGAGAAGGGCGCGGCGATCTGGCCGGGCTGGTTGGCATCCGCTTTCTCAGCGATTTTAGTCTGCACCGTAATGCTGGTGTCGCGCACGAAGACGGGGCGCAGCTGGCCGTTGAGGATGGTCATGACGGTGCGCATGCCCTTCTCGTCGGCTTCACCGATGGCTTCGAGGCCGACGTAGAGGCGAACGCCCTTTTCAATCTCGACGGCGTGTTCCTGGCCCTGATGCAGGCCGTAGAGGTAATCAAGCGTGTCGATGACCGAGAGGTCACCGTAGGTCTCCTTGACCTGTTCGAACTGGCGGGTCGGCGCCGGGAACAGCAGTTGGTTGAGCATCGAGCGACGTTCGGCGCTCGTGGCTTCGAGCGCGGTGCGCTCCCCCGCGGTGATCTCGGTGACGCCGACGCGCACGTTGCGTCCAGCGAGCACCTTGGTACGGAAGGGCTCCGGCCAGCCGCCGGGCAGCTCGCCGAGTTCGCCGGCCATGAATCCGATCACGGAGTCAGGCACGTCGTACTTGTCCGGGTTTTGCTCGAAGTCGGCCGGGTCGGCCTTCACCGCGGCGAGGTAGAGGGCGAGGTCACCGACGACCTTCGACGACGGGGTGACCTTGGGCACCCGGCCGAGGATGGTGTTCGCGGCGGTGTACATGTCTTCGATCAGTTCGAAGTGGTCGACCAGGCCGAGGGCAACGGCCTGGGTGCGCAGGTTCGACAGCTGCCCGCCCGGAATTTCATGGGAGTACACCCGGCCGGTCGGGGCGGACAGGCCCGATTCGAACGGGCGGTACAGGGTGCGCACGGCTTCCCAGTACGGCTCGAGGTCGGTCGTGGCCTTGAGCGAAATGCCGGTGTCGCGTTCGGTATGGGCGAGGGCGGCGACGAGAGAGGATGCCGACGGCTGGCTGGTCGTGCCGGCCATCGGAGCGGATGCCACGTCCACGGCGTCCGCACCGGCGCGCGCCGCGGCGAGCAGCGTCGCGAGCTGGCCGCCCGGGGTGTCATGGGTGTGCACGTGCACGGGCAGGTCGAACCGTTCGCGAAACGCCGCCACGAGCTTCTCGGCAGCGCTCGGACGGAGCAGCCCGGCCATGTCCTTGATACCGATCACGTGCGCGCCGCTGGCGACGATCTGCTCGGCCAGGCGCAGGTAGTAGTCGAGGGTGTAGAGGTTCTCGGCCGGGTCGAGCAGGTCGCCGGTGTAGCAGACGGCGACCTCGGCCAGGGCGGTGCCGGTGTTCAGCACCGCGTCGATCGCCGGACGCATCTGCGACACGTCGTTGAGGGCGTCGAAGATGCGGAAGATGTCCACACCGGTGGCGGTGGCCTCCCGAACGAACGCGTCGGTCACCTCCGTCGGATACGGGGTGTAGCCGACGGTGTTGCGGCCGCGCAGCAGCATCTGCAGGTTAATGTTCGGCAGGGCTTCACGCAGGCTCGCGAGGCGTTCCCACGGGTCCTCGCCGAGAAAACGCAGTGCCACGTCGTAGGTGGCGCCGCCCCACGCTTCGACCGACAGCAGCTGCGGCGTCAGCCGGGCCACATACGGGGCGACAGCGACGAGGTCCTTGGTACGCACCCGCGTCGCGAGCAGCGACTGGTGGGCATCCCGGAACGTCGTGTCGGTGACAGCGAGTGCGGTCTGCCCGCGCAGGTCGGCGGCGAACTTGGTCGGGCCGAGCAGCTGCAGCTTCTGGCGTGAGCCGTCCGGGGCCGGCTGGGTGATGTCGAGCTGGGGCAGTTTGTCGCGCGGGTGCACCGTGGTGGGCGGCGCGCCGTTGGGCTGATTGACGGTGACCTCGGCCAGCCAGTTGAGAATCTTGGTGCCGCGGTCCTTGGACTCTCGGCCGCGCAGCAGCTCCGGACGCTCGTCGATGAACGAGGTGCTCAGGTCACCGGCGGCGAAGTCGGGGTCGTCGAGCACGGCCTGCAGGAACGAAATGTTCGTGGAGACGCCCCGAATGCGGAACTCCGCCAGCGCGCGCTTGGACCGCACGACGGCGGCGGCGTAGTCGCGGCCGCGGCAGGTGAGCTTGGCGAGCATCGAGTCGAAGTGTGGGCTGATCTGGGCGCCCGGGTTGATCGTGCCACCGTCCAAGCGGATGCCGGCGCCACCGGGAGAGCGATAGGTGGTGATCTTGCCGGTGTCGGGTCGGAATCCGGCGGCGGGGTCTTCGGTGGTGATGCGGCACTGCAGGGCGGCGCCGCGCAGGCGGATCTCGCCCTGGGTCAGGCCGATCTCTTCGAGGGTCTCCCCCGCCGCGATGCGGATCTGCGCCTGCACCAGGTCAACATCGGTGACCTCCTCGGTGACGGTGTGTTCCACCTGGATGCGCGGGTTCATCTCGATGAACACGTGCTGCCCGGCACGTTCGCCGACGGTGTCGAGCAGAAACTCGACCGTGCCGGCGTTGACGTAGCCGATCGAGCGGGCAAACTTGATCGCGTCGGCGTAGAGCTGCACCCGAATCTCATCGCTCAGGTTCGGCGCCGGAGCGATCTCAATGACCTTCTGGTGCCGACGCTGCACTGAGCAGTCGCGCTCGAACAGGTGCACCGTCTCGCCGGACGCATCCGCCAGAATCTGCACCTCGATGTGCCGGGGCCGAAGCACCGCAGCTTCAAGGAACATCGTGGCGTCGCCGAAAGCGCTGTTGGCCTCACGCATGGCCTCTTCGAGTGCTCCACGCAGCTCGCTCTTCTTGGCGACGCGCCGCATTCCGCGACCGCCGCCGCCGGCCACGGCCTTAGCGAAGATGGGAAAACCGATCTCGTCGGCCTGGCTGATCAGCAGTTCAACATCGGTCGACGGCTGCGTCGACTTCAGCACGGGAACGCCGGCCGCTATGGCGTGCTCCTTCGCGGTGACCTTGTTGCCGGCCATTTCGAGCACGTCGGCGCCCGGGCCGATGAACGTAATGCCGGCAGCGGCGGCCGCATCGGCCAGCTCGGGGTTCTCCGACAGAAAACCGTAGCCAGGGTAGATGGCGTCGGCGCCGCATTCCTTGGCGACACGGATGATTTCACTCACGTCGAGATACGCGCGAACCGGATGCCCGGCCTCGCCGATCTGATACGCCTCATCCGCTTTTAAGCGGTGCAAAGAATTCCGGTCCTCGAACGGAAACACAGCCACGGTCTTGGCTCCGAGCTCGTAAGCCGCGCGCATGGCACGGATCGCAATCTCTCCGCGGTTGGCAACAAGGATTTTCTCAAACATGCAAGCCTTTCGAGGGCAGCCGGGCGCACAGCTAACGGTTAGGTTCTCTAACACTAGTGAAGGTAACCTTGCTACTCATGCACGTACTCAGCGTTAGCTCCCTCAAAGGAGGCGTAGGAAAGACCACGGTGACCCTTGGTCTGGCTTCTGCTGCCTTCGCCCGCGGCGTGCGAACGCTGGTCGTGGATCTCGATCCGCAATCCGATGTTTCCACCGGTATGGGCGTCCAGGTGGCTGGTCACCTTAATGTCGCCGATGTGCTCGGTTCGCCCAAGGAAAAAACCGTTCGGGCAGCTATTGCGCCGAGCGGCTGGACATACAACCATCCCGGCACCGTTGACGTCATGATCGGCAGCCCCTCGGCCATTAATTTTGACGGGCCGCACCCGAGCATCCGTGATATTTGGAAACTCGAAGAGGCTCTCTCGACGATCGAGAAGGACTATGAGCTCGTGCTCATTGACTGCGCGCCCTCGCTCAACGCCCTCACCCGTATCGCGTGGGCCGCGAGCGACCGGGTTGCGGTTGTGACCGAGCCCGGTCTGTTCTCGGTCGCTGCGGCTGACCGGGCGCTGCGCGCGATCGAAGAAATTCGCCGTGGGCTGAGTCCGCGGCTTCAGCCGCTCGGAATCATCGTGAACCGGGCCCGCACGGCGTCGCTCGAGCACCAGTTCCGGATCAAGGAGCTGCGCGACATGTTCGGCCCGCTCGTACTCAGCCCGCAGCTGCCCGAGCGCACCTCGCTGCAGCAGGCGCAGGGGGCTGCAAAGCCGCTGCACATCTGGCCGGGTGACAGTGCCCTCGAAATGGCCGGCTACTTCGACCAGCTGCTAGACCGGGTGCTGCGCACGGCGCGCATCGGCGAGTACGCCGAGGTTCCCGCTCACTAGTTCGAAACTCGGCTCCTGCGCGCTCGCTGAGTTCGAAGCGCGGCTTTTTGGATTTACGGGGTTTTGGATGGGCGATGAGGGGGCAGCCATCTGCTCCTCGGCTCAGGCATCGCCGTTGCTCCGGTGGAATCCGAATAAAGCGCTCGGATTCCGCCTCCGGAACGGCGAAACTCGCACCCCGCAGACAACCGCCCCCGCATCGACTTCGGGATGGGCGCGTCCCCGACGCGGGCACGGCTGCTTCTCAGCGTGACCAAGTACTTCGACTGCAGGCCTGCGCTACCGGCCTGACCTACGCATCAATGCCTGCGCTCGTCCCCATCCGTTGATCGAGCTCGAGATCACCAGCGACCGACCCGACCGTGTCTGCAGGTTTGTGGGTGGGCGCTCGCGGAGGGCACTACTAGGAGATTTTGCGGGTGGTGCGACGGGCTGCCAACTCGTCGGCGGGGTCGACGGGCTGCATGTCGAGCTCGACCAGGCTGGTCTCGACCTCGCGCAGCACCTTGCCGACGGCGATGCCGAAGACGCCCTGGCCACGGCTGACGAGATCGATGACCTCGTCGTTGGAGGTGCAGAGGTAGACACTCGCGCCATCGCTCATGAGTGTGGTCTGGGCGAGATCGCTGATGCCCGATTCGCGCAGCTGGTTGACTGCGGTGCGAATCTGCTGCAGTGAGATTCCGGTGTCGAGCAGGCGTTTGACGAGTTTGAGCACGAGGATGTCGCGAAAGCCGTAGAGGCGCTGGGAGCCGGATCCGGCCGCCCCACGCACAGTGGGCTCGACCAAGCCGGTGCGGGCCCAGTAGTCGAGCTGGCGGTAGCTGATACCAGCGGCACGCGCAGCGACAGCGCCGCGGTAGCCGGTGTTCTCATCGAGCTCGGGCATACCATCGGTGAACAGCAGTCCTAACGAGTAACGCGAAGCATCAGCGTCAGGCTTGAGCTCACTCATTTGGGTTGCCTCTCGGGGGTTTACCTGGTGCAGTGATTCAGCTGGCGGTGGCGCCCTGATTCACTGTGGTGTGGAACTGGTACAAAAGATACTTGGTGCAAAAAGAATTCATGAGAAAACTAGTGCTGAAGGTTTGCGCCTTGCAGCTGGTGATGCGACGACGCATTGCTGTGGACCGCTCTAGTTACGGTACCGAGGTCGGGTGCCTTAGTGCCTGACATTCGCGCCAACGGTTTGGCGTGTCGGCGCCAGGCACCGACTAAGACACCCGTTGCGACGGCGTCACCGGACGTCACGACGCCTTATGCCTGAGCCAGTCTACGACCTACTTGGTCAGTCGGCCCAGAGCTGAGCGAATCAGGCTGCCCCGAATCACTTCGAGCTGCCCGGCGATTTCTACCGCCATTTCGGCAGCCTTTGCCCGACTCGAGGCGTCTTTACGCCGAGCCAGGGGCACCAGGGCACTCTCAATCAGACCCAGCTCACGTTCAGCCGCCCCACGGAAGCCCCGCAGGTGGCGCGGTTCGATGCCGCTGCGCTGCAGCTCCACGAGGGCACGCAGCACGTTCAGTGCTCCATCGCCGTAGTAATCGGCGGGCAGGATGATCGACGCCGAAACGGCATCGTGCATCAGGGTCGCCGATGCTCCCGCTTCGCGCAGGAGGTCTTCCCGGGAGAGGCGTCGTACAGTGCCGAGCATCGACGGCCCCGGGGTCGTTCCGCCCGGTAGCACCGGCGAGAGGCCGGCGTCCAGATCGTCCAAATAAGAACGGATAACTTTCAACGGCAGGTAGTGATCGCGCTGCATCGACAAAATCAGCCGTAACCGATCCACGTCGCCGGTGCAGAACTTACGATAGCCCGATTCAGTGCGAGCCGGCGAGACCAGACCCTGCTCCTCGAGAAAACGCAGCTTGGACGGGGTGAGATCAGCGAATTCCGGCGTGAGGCGTGCCAGAACCTGGCCGATGCTCAGCAACGGCGCCGAGCCCGGGGACTGGGCCTTCGCCGCCGACACGGGCCGAGCCTGAGCGGCGCTTGCCGCCACTATTCGCTCGCCGCGCGGGCGAGGTCAAGGCGGGAGGCGTAGAAGGTCAGGCGGAATTTACCGACCTGCACCTCCGTACCGTCGGTGAGGCGCGCGGTTTCGATGCGCTCCCCCTCGTAGTACGTGCCGTTGAGCGAGCCGAGGTCTTTGACGGTGAACGCGGTGCCGTTGCGCAGAAATTCGGCGTGACGGCGGGACACGGTGACATCGTCGAGAAAGATGTCGGCGTTGGGGTGCCGGCCGACACCCGTGAGATCGGCGTCCAGCAGAAAGCGGGCGCCGGCATTGGGGCCACGCCGCACCACCATGAGCGCAGAGCCCGACGGTAACGCTGCGATCGACTCCTGCTCCTCTGCGGTCACGTTGGAGTCGATCGACGCGATCTGGGCGGCGAACTCCTGGCTGAAGTTCATCGTCGTATCGGTGCTGAGCATGTCGTGCACCGTCGTCGCTTCGCCGGACACGGCGTCGATGGGCACTGAGCCGTTGGACGACACCGCGTTGGACGATGCGGGGGTGGACTGCGCCTTGCTGGGCATTGCTTCGCCTGTCGTCGGGTTCTCTGGCTGATCTGCGGGCACGTGCTCGTTCTGCTCCTCGGAATTATTGCTACCGGAAAGATCGACCATCATGCACCTCCTATCGTTCCAGCGTATCGGAAGATACACCCTCGGAGACCCTCGGTAGTCGAATCACTCGCATCGCTTCAATGGCGTAGATGATGCCGGCCCACCAGTACAGAAAAGCGCCCCAGATTCCGAAGGCCCACCCCACCGGCTGCGACCACCATTCCAGCTGCGGAAATGCCTGCCCCAGCATGAGCATCGGCAGGGCGTAGAACAGGCAGAAGGTAGCGACCTTGCCCAGTTGGTGCACCGGGAGCGGTCCGAAACCGAAGTTCGCGAGGACGATTCCCAGAGCCAGCAGAAACACATCGCGCCCCACCACGACGAGCACGATCCACCACGGCACGAGGTCGCGCCAGGCCAGGCCGATCAGCGCAGCGAAGATATAGAGGCGATCGGCGGCCGGGTCCAGTAACTGACCGAGGCGGGTGATCTGGTTCCAACGGCGGGCCAGAAAGCCATCCAGCCAGTCCGTGAAACTGGAGATGCTGAGCACGACGAGCGCCCAGGCATCCTCTCCCTGAGCCAGCAGCACCAGGAACACCGGCACGAGCAGGAGGCGCAGAAAACTCAGCATGTTGGGCAGGTTTAATACCCGATCGCTCACAGTGCCGTTCACTGGGCCTGTCACATACGCAGTCTATCGAGCGCCCGACCGGAACCGCACGGCCATGCACTCCACGCCGGCGGTTCGGTCAGCCCAATCGCGCCCGCAGCGCCGGCCAGCTGGCAGCGAAACCGGGATGCAGCGCGAGCAGGTCCACCCCGTCGGCGGGCACCCACCTCAGGGCAATGCTCTCCAGATCGCTGATGACCGGCTCGAACACCTCGGTGGCCTCGACGACGACGGTCGTGTACGACCAGAATCCCAGGTCGAAGCGCGACGTGAATTTCAAAGTCACGAGGTGGGCCGGGACGCCCGCTTCTTCCCGCGCTTCGCGCAGCGCCGCGTCGAAGGCGGTTTCGTTCTCGTGACGGGCGCCACCGGGCAGTCCCCAGGTATCACCAAAATGGCTCCATACCGCGCGATGCTGCAGCAATACCCCACGGTCGGGATGATGCACGAGCAGACCGGCCGCCCCGAATCGGCCCCAATATTTGCGGCCGTCCGGACTGTAAACCCAGGCGTCGCCGCTATCTCGATCCACGCCAGGACGAGGCACACCGGCCGCAGCCGCATCAGACACGCTAGAACCGTCAGTCATGCTCTAAGCATGCCCGTCTGCGACCCCAAAAAGAATTCAGGCGGCCGGCGAATTGCCGCTATCGGTGGATTTTCGATCCCTAGATCGACATGATGGCGTGCATCGGGGCTGTGCCCAGACGTTCGCGACCGTGCAGATCGGTAAGTTCGAGCACGACGCCGACACCGGAGACGGTGTAGCCGGCCCGTTCGATCAGCCGGCTCGTGGCAGCGATGGTGCCACCCGTTGCCAACACGTCGTCGAGAATCAAGACGCGGGTACCTGCGGGCAGCTGGCCGACCTCGAGTTCCAGGCGTGCCGAGCCGTACTCGAGGTCATACTCTTCGGTCAGCACAGTGCCGGGCAGTTTGCCGCCCTTGCGCACGGCCAGAACGGATGCCTGCGCTGCGTACCCGACGGCGGCCGCCAGCAGAAAGCCGCGCGCCTCGATGCCGGCCACGGCATCGAACTGGCCGCGGTGCTGGTCGGCCAGGTCATCGACGATCGCGCGGAAGGCGAGGGCATCGGCGAAGACCGGGTTCAGATCGCGGAACACGATGCCGGGCTGGGGAAAATCGGGATAGGAGGCCAGAAGTGCTTCGACGTGGCTGGCGGCGGCGGACGGCGAAGTGGGAGCAGAGAGTTGAGTCACTGATTCATCTTAAGCTGCGTTGCCCGCAGCCGTATGCGGAAGGAACGGCGAGGGTCAGGATTCCGAGCGCTCCGGAGCCAGCTCAACGGCCGGTACCTTCGGAGCGCGCGGCACCGTAGCTATCGCGCTCATCGAATCCAGAAAATGCACGACGGCGATCTGCTGGTCGCCGGTGAGCTCGAGGACAACTCGCATCATCTGCTCGTGAGTGGCAGCAAGCGAGTCGCGCATCTCTTCGTGCGACGACTGCGTGGCGAACAGCCGCTGCGCGCGCCCGTCTGACGGGTTCACCTCGCGGCGAATATGACCGGATGCCGACAATCTTGCGAGAAGTTTTGCCGTGGCCGCCGAGGAGATGTTCAAGAATTCGCTGAGATCCTTCGGGCTGGCGACCCGGTTCTGCCGCTCGCAGGCGATGAGATGACGCAGCGCCATCAGATCGGTTTCGTTGATGTTCATCTCGGCCTGCGCACGATGACGCATGGCGGCATCGGCTACCCGAAAGCGACGCACGGCACGCAAGACCTCGATGGCGAAAGAAACACCATGTTTCTCAGGGTCGTACCAGTACGCCCCCTGTTGCAGGGGGTTACGCTCATCTTGGATCATATGACCATGCTAACGTGAGCTGTCGCTAACCTGGTTAGTTATTCGTGTAATGATCGGGTTGACTTAAGAAGGAGAGCACGTGCACACCGCCAACGCGCTGAATGAACACGAAATTCTGCTGGTTGATGAGCACACGCACGACGGAGCAGCACCCCAGCCCAACGGGTCGCCGCCAACACTGCCGGCACAAGTACAGCACGTGGACCGTGTTCATGCTTGACACGGTTCCGGCCGGAGTAGAAATCGAGCTGGCTCGATTCTTCGCTGCCGCACGCCTGCGGGCGAGCGACTACGGCGAGCACTACGTCGCCCTCTGGGATTCACTGGCCCAGGCCAGCAGTGGCGGCAAGCGCGTGCGCCCTGCCCTGGTCCTGGCGGCGTATGCCGGTTTCGGCGGACGCGATCAGGGCCTCGTCGCTCCGGTCGCAGTGAGCTTCGAGCTGCTGCACACGGCCTTCCTCATTCACGACGACGTCATCGACCGCGATCTGACCCGCCGCGGGGTGGCCAACATTGCCGGTCGCTTCAGTGACCGCGCGCTCGCCCACGGTGCAGCGGCCGACCAGGCCGGGGTTTGGGCTGCGGCGGCGGCAATTCTCGCGGGCGATCTCGCCCTGAGTGAGGCACACCGCGCGCTGGCGAAACTGCCGGTCGATGTGCCCACCCGGCTGCGCCTGCTCGACCTGCTTGACCGGGCGGTTTTCGTCTCGGCAGCCGGGGAGCTGGCCGACGTCACCAATAGCTCGGCGCGGCATCCGCTCACGGTGGCCGAGGTCATCACCACCCTCGAGAATAAGACCGCCGTGTATTCCTTCGAAGCCCCATTGCAGGCCGGAGCGGTACTGGCCGGGGCCGGAGCCGATGCAATTAGCGTTCTCGGCCGCTACGGACGGCTCGTTGGAGTGGCGTTCCAACTGACCGATGACCTGCTCGGCGTCTTCGGCGATCCGCTTAAAACCGGCAAGAGCGTGACGGCCGACCTGCGCGAGGGCAAGCAGACCGCCCTGATCGCCCACGCCGGCAGCACGGCCAGCTGGTCGCTGATCGCTCCCTATCTCGGCAAGGTCGACCTGAATGACGACGAAGCGGAACGCGCCAGGGAATACCTGCGCGCGTGCGGAGCGAAGGAAGCGGCCGAAGGCCTGGCCTACGACCACTCCCGACTGGCGGTGGAGGCCCTCGACCCGGCGATCATTCCGGCGGGACTGCGCGCCAGCCTGATTGAACTCGCCGAAGCCGCCGTGAATCGGTCACGCTGATGGGCCAATTTCGGGCCGCGGTTCAAACCGGCAGCACGACCACCAACCTGAACAAGTACGCCGAGACGGCCCGGGCGAGCTCGACGACCGTCATCGGGCACTATTCCACCTCGTTCGGACTGGCCACCCGGCTGCTCGACGCCCGGGTGCGCACGCCGGTGCGCACCATTTATGCCCTTGTGCGCATCGCCGACGAGATCGTGGACGGCGCCGCCGCCGAGGCCGGTGTCTCCATCGACGAACAGCGGCACCTGCTCGACGAGCTCGAACTCGAGACCGAGCGGGCGATCGTACGCGGCTACAGCACGAACCTGGTAGTGCACGCCTTTGCTGCAACGGCCCGCCAGTCGGGCATCGACTCCAGTCTGATTGCCCCATTCTTTGCGTCGATGCGCCGGGACCTCGACCCGGAACCATTCACCGCCGAGGGCGTCGCCGAATATATTTACGGCTCGGCCGAGGTGATCGGACTCATGTGCCTACGCTGCTTTCTGCAGCACTCACCCCGCACCGCCGCCGAAGTCAGTGTGCTCGAAGACGGTGCCCGCCACCTGGGCGCGGCCTTTCAGAAGATCAATTTTCTGCGCGACCTGTCCTGCGATCGTGAGGTGCTCGGCCGCAACTACTTTCCGGGAATCGACCCGCTGAACCTCAGCGACCCGCAGAAAAATGCGATCCTCGAAGACATTGATGCCGACCTCGAGATCGCCAGCGCCGTGCTGCCCCTGCTGCCCGCCAGCTGCCGCCGGGCCGTGGCCGCAGCGCAGGGCCTGTTCACCCGCCTGTCGAATCGACTACGGTCGACACCGGCCGATCGATTACTGCGCTCCCGCGTTCGGGTGCCGGATGGAGAAAAATTCGTGATTGCTCTGACCGCTACCCTCGGACCCGGCGCGTGGAAGCGATGACCGGCCCAGGAACCACCGGCACCGGACGTACCCGCACGATCGTGATCGGCGGCGGTATCGCCGGCCTCGCGAGTGCAGCCCTGCTCGCCCGCGAGGGCCATGAGGTGACCCTGCTCGAGGCCCGTTCCGAGCTCGGCGGGCGGGCCGGCGTGTGGAACACCGACGGCTTTCGCTTCGACACCGGCCCATCGTGGTATCTCATGCCCGAGGTATTCGAGCATTTCTACCGCCTGCTCGGCACCTCCGCAGCCGAACAACTCGACCTCGTCAAGCTGGACCCGGGCTATCGGGTGCACTTTGAAGGGGAAAAGGCGCCGGTGGATATTCTCGCTGACCGGGCCGCCAACATCCGCTTATTTGAGCAGCTGCAGCCGGGGGCCGGGGCGGCGCTTCGCCGTTATCTCGACTCGGCCGCCGAGACCTACGACCTGGCCGTGCAGCGTTTTCTGTACTCCAGCTACGAATCGTTTCGCCCGTTTTTAGTGCCCGACGTGCTGCGGCGGCTCGGACGGCTGGCCCGTCTGCTGCTGCAACCACTGGACAAGTTCGTCGCCGGCTTTGTCAGCGACCCCCGACTGCGGCAGATCCTCGGCTACCCGGCGGTCTTTCTCGGGTCGGCGCCGAACCTGACGCCGTCGATGTACCACCTCATGAGCCATCTCGATCTGGCCGACGGCGTGCTTTACCCGCAGGGCGGTTTCGGAACCCTGATCGACAGCATCTCCGCGCTCGCTCGCGCCGAGGGTGTGCAGCTCGTCACCGGCGCGCGGGTCACCGAAATTCGGGTCAGCGATCAGAAGGCCATAGCCGGGGTGAGCTACCTGGACGCCGACGACCAGCTGCAGCATCTGCACGCCGACACGGTCGTGTCGTCGGCTGACCTGCACCACACGGAGACCGAGCTGGTGCCGGCCGAACTGCAAACCTATCCCCAGCGCTGGTGGGACAAGCGCGTCTCGGGCCCCGGGGCCGTGCTGGTCATGCTCGGCGTGACCGGGGAGATCTCCCAACTGCAGCACCACTCACTGTTCTTCACCACGGACTGGGGCAAGAACTTCGGGCAGATTTTCGGCAAGCGCACCTCGGTGCCGTCACCGGCCTCGCTCTACGTCTGCATGCCGAGCGCCACGGATAAGTCGGTGGCGCCGGCCGGAAGCAGCAACCTGTTCGTGCTGGTGCCGGTGCCGCCCGACGTGACCCTTGGCCACGGTGGTGTCAACGGTGCCGGCTCGCGGGCGATCGAGCTGATCGCGGATGCCGCCATCGAGCAGGTCTCCCGCTGGGCCGGCATCCCCGACCTGGCCGACCGGATCGTGG
This sequence comes from Cryobacterium sp. TMS1-20-1, assembly GCF_004402355.1. Taxonomy (NCBI): domain Bacteria; kingdom Bacillati; phylum Actinomycetota; class Actinomycetes; order Micrococcales; family Microbacteriaceae; genus Cryobacterium; species Cryobacterium sp. TMS1-20-1. Next base: position 98,053 of record NZ_SOGF01000044.1, read on the forward strand.
TGCGCCGCACCGTCGGTCCGGCCGACTTCGCCGCTGACCTGAACAGTTGGAAGGGCGGCGCCCTCGGCCCCGCGCACACCTTGCGGCAGAGCGCCTTTCTGCGCGGTTCGAACATGTCGAAGAAAATCTCGGGACTGTACTACGCCGGCGGTACCACCATTCCCGGTATTGGACTGCCTATGTGCCTGATCAGCGCCGAGATTTTGCTTAAGCGGATGCGCCACGACACGACCACGGGACCGCTCGCCGAACCGTTGCCCGCACGTCCGACTTACTTGAACGGGGCTGCCGGAGACCCGGTGGAGTCTGCGCCGCAGCAATCGTGACCCTGCTGTACCTGCTCACCCTGCTGGTCTCGCTCGGCGGCATGGTCGTTCTGGACTGGCGCTTTGGTCTGTTTTTCTGGCACTCGCCGGTTCGAGCCGTGCTCGTGGTCGGCATCGGCGTGCTGTTCTTTCTGACCTGGGACCTGTTCGGAATCGGCCTGGGCATCTTCTACCGCGGGGAAACCACCCTGATGACCGGGCTGCAGCTGGCGCCGGAACTACCGCTCGAGGAGCTCGTCTTTCTCACCTTTCTCTGCTATCTCACCATGAACCTGGTACGGGGGGCCCAGCTCGTGCTGCACCGGCAAACCCGAGCATGACCTATCTCATCCTGAATGCGATCTTTCTGGCCGTGGCCGCCGCGATTGCCACGATGGCGCTCGCGCGCCAGTTGATTTCCCGCCGATTCGTGGTGTCCGTCACGCTGGCCCTCGCCTTGACCCTGCTACTCACGGCCGTCTTCGATAACCTGATGATCGGGGCTGGACTGTTCAGCTACGACCCGGCGCATATTTCGGGTCTGTTCATCGGTCTCGCTCCGATCGAAGATTTTGCCTACCCACTGGCCGCGGCGATTCTGCTGCCTGCACTGTGGGTTCTCCTGGGCCGTACCAAGATAGGACGAACGGATGACTGAGCAGCTCGGCACGGTGTCATGGAAGACCCGCCAGGTGGTGCTGTCGTCCCGGCCGCTCAGCTGGATAAATACGGCTTTTCCCTTCGCCGCGGCCTACGTCATGACCACCGGACGCTTCGATGCACTGCTGATCGTTGGCACCCTGTTCTTTCTCATTCCGTACAACCTCCTGATGTACGGAATCAACGATGTCTTCGACTACGAGTCCGATCTGCGCAATCCTCGGAAGGGCGGCGCGGAGGGGGCTCTGCTGCATCCCGCTCTGCACCACCTGGTGATCGGCGCCGGTGTCGTGAACGTGGGGATTGTGGGGGCGGCGATGCTGGTGCTGGCGGGGGCGGAGCATCCGTTGTCATGGGTCGTCCTGGCCGGGAGCCTGTTCGCCGTCGTCGCCTACTCGGTGCGCGGACTGCGGTTCAAGGAACGCCCCATTCTGGACTCGATCACCTCGAGCACGCACTTCGTCAGCCCGGCCGTCTACGGCCTCGTCGTGGCCGGCGCCACGATCACCCCTGGACTGCTGGCCCTGCTCGCGGCGTTTTTTCTATGGGGCATGGCCAGCCATGCCTTCGGCGCCGTGCAGGACGTTGAACCCGATCGCCACGCCGGAATCGCGTCGATCGCGACGGCGCTCGGCGCCTGGCCGACGGTGCGCCTCGCGATCACCTTCTGGGCCCTGGCCGGCCTGCTCATGATGTTCACACCGTGGCCCGGGCCGCTGGCCGCTCTGCTCGTCGTGCCGTATATTCTCGCGGTTCGGCCATTTTGGACGGTCAGCGATGCCGAGTCGGGCCGCGCGAACCGGGGCTGGAAGCGCTTTCTCCGGCTCAATTTTCTGAGCGGATTTCTCGTGACCCTGCTGCTGCTCTACTCCATCCGTCTGGCCGCGTGACGCAGGCCGAGGCCAGCTAGAGTCGTGTGATGGAGCTTACTTCTGCCCGGGTCGACAGCTGGAGCTGGGGCGTTCGCCTGTTCAAGACGCGGTCCATGGCCACGACCGCCTGCCGCGCTGGGCACGTCAAGGTCAACGGTGACAAGGCCAAGGCCGCGCAGGCGCTGCATATCGGCGACGAGGTACGCGTGCGCACGGCCGGATTCGACCGGGTGCTGATCGTGTCACGCCTCGTGGTCAAGCGGGTCGGGGCCTCGCTCGCCGCCGAGTGTTACGTCGACCACACTCCCCCACCGCCGCCGCGCGAGGAGGTCGCGCTGGTGCCGATGCGAGATCGCGGCGCCGGGCGGCCGACCAAGCGCGAGCGCCGGGAAATCGACGAGCTGCGCGGGCACATCACCGAGTAACGGCATCACCGGATAACCGCGAAACAGACGCTGCGGTGCAGCTGATCCTGCAGGTGCTGGCTAATGCACCCGTGGCGGATGCGGAGCGGGCGTCTCCGCGGCCTCGAGCGGCACGGCGGGCGAAGCCTGGATCCGAACCGACTGAAGGGCGGCAAGCGACTTGAGGGAATTTTTGATGCGGTCTTCGGCGGCCGGGTCGACCTGGCTTGCGGCAACGTTGGCCTCCAACACCGCTCGAACAACTTCATCACGCTGGATTTTCAGGCCACGAGGGGCGTCCACCCCGATGCGGATGCTGTCGCCGCGTACGTCGAGCACGGAGATGACGATGTCGTCGCCGATGAGGATCTTCTCCCCGATTTTCCGTGTCAGAACGAGCATCCTTCAATCCTATCGTTCGAGGGTGGGGCGGCGCTGAATTGGACGGCCGCTCGCCCACCCAACAGGAATTCCCAAATAATCCACGGTCTGCGGGCTGCGAGTCAGTTCCTCGCCCATCACGACGATGGCGTCGATGCTCACGGCGGCGTCGACCATGGACACCCACTCCGCGGTGTCGTCAGGTTTGCGGGACGCGTCGACAACGGCCCAAACCTGGTCGGCCCCCAGCGCTCGCAGCGAGGCCGTGAGCCGATTGAGGTCCTGCGATTCCCACTGAAAAGCGATGAATACAACCTGATCGCGCCCGACTCCGCGTGCCCGCGCAGCCAGTGCCGCTCGGGAATCACTGACGCGGTCGACCCCAGTCAGTCCCGCACGACCTGCCGCATAGACTTCACTCGAGCCGCTGGAGTCTGCCATGGACCGGGCAGCCAGCAGCGCCGCGTCGTCCAGTGCTACGACAACCACCAGGTCGCCGGCGCCGGTGAGTGGAAAAGGCGCAACACGGCTGACGGGCGGTACAGCTGTCTCCGAAGTTGATTCTGACAATCGCTCGGCAAATGATGATCCCCTGGACGCAATGATCGGCTCATCGAACCGGGGCGTGGGCACGAATTCGTGATCCAGCCCCTCGCTATAGTCCGGTTGGTCCGGATCGTTGGTATCGAAGGTGAGCTCGTCCATGATCTCGGCAAATCGGTCGGTCTCAGTGGAGACATGCCGCGCGTTTGCTCGCTCCCCCCTCTTCGGCTCGATAACATCGCCCTCGTCCGCGTCATCGAGGAGTGCGGCAATACCGAGACGTTTCGGTAGATTCAGAATATCGTCGTCGATTTGCGACGTTGAATCGGGTCGGGGCACTTCGACGAGCACTTCGTAGGACTGGCGTGCAAAGAAACCACGGATTCCGCCGACAGTGACTCGTTCAGCGGAAATGATTCGCACATCCGGACCGTGAAGGGTGCGCGCCCGGTCGGTGACCTCGAGCAGCGTTGTACCTTTAAGCAGAAATCTGGCCGGTTCCACGAACCACTCCTACCGTCTCGATGGCGACATTGGCTGAGGTGACTTCTCCATAGGACAGCACAGGCAGGCCGCCTGCCTGCGCAGACACCATCCTGCGGATCGCGGGTCGAAGCGCCGGAGCGCAGACCAGAACCGCCGTCTGGCCGCTCGCTTCAACCGTTGCGACCTGTGACCGTACGGAGTCCAGAACGCCCTCAATGCGGTCGGGGTCCATGAGGATCTGTGTTCCTTGCTCAGAGGGTCGCAGGCCTTCCAACATGGCCTGTTCCAGTATCGGCTCGATCATGATGACGCGTAAAATTCCCGCATCGAGATACTGGGATGTCAGTGCCGGTCCTAGCGCTGCCCGGGCGGTCTCGATCAGCCCTTCGGGGTCGTTCGAAGCCTTGGCGCGCAGGGCGAGGGCTTCGTAAATGCGCGGCAGGTCGTTGATCGGAATCTGCTCACCGAGAAGCCCCTGCAGTACGCGCTGGATCTCGGCAAGAGAAAGCAGCCCAGGAATCAGGTCGTCGACGGCCGACGGGTTCACCTGCTTGACGCCATCGGTCAAAACTCGCACGTCTTCGCGCGTGAGAAGCCGATCCGCGTTGGTGGTGATGATCGACGAGAGGTGGGTGACGAGCACGGACACTCGGTCGATTACAGTCGCGCCGGTCATTTCGGCGCTGTGCCGCATCTCGCTGGGTACCCATTTGCCGGCAAGACCGAAGACCGGCTCCACCGTGGCGATTCCGGGCAGGCTCTCCAAGGCATCGCCCAGGGCCAGCACCCGGCCGGTTGGGGCCACCCCTCGCCCGTATTCCACTCCTGAGATGCGGATGACATAGGTCGAGGGTGGCAGCTCAATGCTGTCGCGGGTGCGCACGGGAGGAACAACGACACCAAGATCCATGGCGATTTTACGACGCAGGCCACGGACACGGGCCAGCAGGTCGTCCGATCCCCCCGACACGATATCGATGAGGTCGGGAGCAAGAAGGATTTCTAGTGCGTGTACACGCATCTGGGCGATGAGGTCTTCGGAGCTGTCGGTCTGCGGGGCCTGCGCCCCGACGACGGCGGCGGAATCCACCGCTGCCCGCGCGTTGCTGTCCTGGGCCTTCAATCGTTGGGCCACCAGGATGAGCGTGCCACCGACAAGGAGGAAAGGGAGCACGGGCATTCCCGGAATAATTGCCATCAGAATCGCCGCCGAGCCGGCGATCGTCAACGAGTGACGAGACTGAGTCAGCTGGGTGGTGGCCGTCGAGCCGATGTCGGACTCGGCATTCGATCGGGTGACGATCATACCGGTGGACACCGCCATCAGCAGCGCCGGAATCTGCGTGACCAGACCATCGCCGATGGTGAGTAGCGCGTAAGTCTCCAGCGCCTCCCCGACGCCCATTCCACGCTGCACCATGCCGATGGTGATTCCACCGATGAGGTTGATGATGATGATGACGATGCCAGCGATGGCATCTCCCTTGACGAACTTCGACGCTCCGTCCATGGCACCGTAGAAGTCCGCTTCGGCGGAGACTTCCGCGCGCCGGGCCTTGGCCTCGGAGTCCGTAATGAGACCGGCGTTGAGGTCGGCGTCGATCGCCATCTGCTTACCTGGCATGGCGTCGAGGGTGAATCGCGCTCCGACCTCGGCCACGCGCTCCGCTCCCTTGGTCACCACCACGAATTGAATGACAACGAGAATAAGGAAGACTACAGCGCCGATGATGATGGAGCCACCGACAGCAACGTGACCGAAGGCCTCGATCACCTGGCCCGCGTATCCATCTCCCAGTACGAGGCGCGTGGATGCCACGTTGAGGCCGAGGCGAAAGAGAGTGGCCACGAGCAGCAGGGAGGGGAAGACCGAGAATTCCAGCGGCTTCTTCACGAACATGGTGGTCAGGAGGGTGACCAACGCGAGCATGATGTTCACGATGATGAGCACGTCGAGCAGCCCAGCCGGGATCGGCACGATGAGCAGCAGGATGATCCCCACCACTCCGACCGGCATGGCGATCTTCGCCAGATTCTTATTCACGTCAGTGCTCTCCGGATGGTGGGGCGGGTGGGGACGGCAGGGTGGAGGGGGATGACATCGTGTGCACTCCCGAAGCCGCGCCGCGCGACTTGAGCGCCATCACAAAAGCGAGAACACGCGCTACGGCATTGTACAGTTCAACAGGAATCTCCTGCCCGATCTCACATGCTGAGTGCAGCGCTCGAGCCAGCGGAATGTCACGCACGATCGGCACTTTGTCAGTTTCGGCCTGCTCTCGAATGCGGGTCGCAATATGCCCGGCCCCCTTGGCCACCACGCGTGGCGCCGAGCGGCCAGGCTCATACTTGAGTGCAACGGCCAGGTGGGTTGGGTTGACCATGACCACGTCCGAATCGGTCACGGCGGCGATCATTCGGTTTCGGCTCATCGCCAGTTGGCGGGCGCGACGCTGCGACTTGATCATCGGGTCACCTTCAGAGCTCTTGTGCTCGTCGGAGACCTCCTTTTTCGTCATGCGTGTCTTCTTGCGATTTCGACGCATGACGACGTAGATATCGGCCACGGCGAGAACGAGACCGGCGATGACCGCCGCCTGCATGAGCAACGCGGTACCCTCAGCGGCCACGTCGATGAGTTCGGTGAGGGGCAGTCCGCCACCGGTCATCAGCACCGGGATCATTCCCTGGATCACTAGGGTGAGCACGATGCCGACGACAGCGGTCTTGAGTAGGGCTTTGATGCCTTCCCACAGCGCCTGACCTCCGAAAACTCGACCCAGCCCCTTGACGAGTTGGAACTGCTCGTACTTTCCGGTGAATTTTTTGAAGTGGATGCCGCCCTGCAAGGCCGCGCTAGCAAGGACGGCAAACATGACCACACCGAAATACGGCGTCATGATGTACGCGAGTGAGGCAACGGCGTCTACGAGGACGACGACGGCTGCATCGGCGTCGGCGTTGAGAATCAGATCACGGATGCCCACGAATTGCTCGACGCCCGCATCGGCTGACCGCGAGATGGTGAACGGAAACATGACCGCCGCGGCACCGATGCCTACCCAGGCAGTCACGTCCTGCGACTTTCCAAGCTGGCCCTTCTCACGAACCTCCTTCATCCGCTTCTGCGTCGCCGGTTCCGTGCGCTCCCCGGAATTGCCGGGATCAGACATTCACCTCACCCCCAATAAGAACTCAGCGGCTTGACCAGTCAGAGTCGAGACGATACCGGGCAGAGCAATGAAGACGATCGATCCCAGGGTGAGAGTGAGGTAGATCTTAAGGGGAAACCCGAGCGCAAAAGCATTGAGTGCCGGCGAAACCCTGGTGATGAGGCCCAATCCCGCATCGGCAAGAAACAGCACGACTAACAGTGGTCCAGCAATCTGCACAGAGGCCAGGAACATCTGTGACACTGCACCGATCATGGCTTCGACCGGATCGGCAAGGTTCAGTCCACCGCCGAGAGGAATCGCCGTGAAGGTGCGCACGAGTCCACCGATTATCAACTGATAGCTGTCAGACGCGAACATCAGCCCGATCGCCGTCATGTGGAAGAGGCGGGTGAACTGGGCACCGTTCACCATGGACTGGGGGTCGAACCCCTGCGCCATAGAAAATCCGCCGAACATGTCGATCAGACCGCCGGCCACCTGGATGGCGGCAAAGATGATGAAGACCAGAATGCCGAGCACGGCCCCTACGACGACCTCGAGTACGAGCGCCCCAATGAACGCGGGCGTATCCAGCGTTTCATACCCGGTCGTGACGACCGGTGAAACGGCAAGGGCCAGTCCGAGCGCGAGCATCGCCTTGATCCGCAACGGAAATGCATTGAACGAAAATGGCGGCGCGATAACCAGAAAGGCGATCATCCGCACTCCGGCGAGCATGGTCGCCTCGATCATCGAGAAGTTGAGAACGAACTCCATGTCAGAAGGTGCCCACGGTCAGCCACCGCCGAGTAGCGCCGGTATCTTTTCGAACATAGCGTAGGTGAACGACACCGATTCTGCGATCATCCAGTGACCGGTGATCAGCAGGGCCAGGGCGACGGCGACGGCCTTCGGAACGAAGGACAGTGTCACCTCCTGAATCTGGGTGATGGATTGCAGGAGGGAGATGCCGAAGCCCACGACGAGGGCCGTGATCAGGATGGGTGCTGAAAGTTTGGCCGCCAGGATGAGACCCTGAAGCCCGATGTCCAGAACCGCGTTGGTATCCATCAGCCGGTCCGGTAACTGCCGACGAGCGTTGTGATGATCAAGCCCCAGCCATCGACCAGAATGAACAGCAGAATTTTGAATGGCAGCGAGATCATCACGGGCGGGAGCATCATCATACCCATCGACATGAGCGCGGCCGCCACCACGATGTCGATTACCAGAAAGGGAATGAAGATGACAAACCCGATGATAAAGGCGGCTCGCAACTCCGAGATCATGAACGCGGGAATAAGGGTAAGCAGGGGAACCGAGGCGGCATCCTCAGGATTCGCCTGGTTGGCCGCTCTGGTCATGAGCGCGAGATCTTCCTCGCGGGTGTTGCCGAGCATGAATTGCCGCAGCGGGTCGGACGCAGCAGCCAACCCGTCGGTGAACGACATCGTCCCGTCCAAATAGGGGCCGACCGCGAGAACGTTGATGTCCGTCAGCACCGGCGCCATGATGAACAGCGACACGAAAAGCGCCAGCCCGGCGAGCACCTGGTTCGGCGGGATCGACGGCAGCGCGAGAGCGTTACGCGTCATAGCGAGAACTACGAAAATCTTGGTGAACGACGTCATCATGAGCAACAGTGCCGGGGCAACCGAGAGCAGGGTGATGCCGACAAGTGTCACGATCGACGAAGACGGCCCACCGTTCGGCCCGTTGATATCAATCGTGAAGCCGTCGGTCCCACCGGAATCATCCGGCATGAGCGGATGGATGGGTCGCGCTTCAGCCCCGGTTGCTGACACCAGAACGATTGCCGCGGCAACGATCAACACAGCGATCAGTCGTACGGTCAGAGGAATGGACGTCCTTCCACGCGCGTCGACGCTGGTCACGCTCACCGGCGGTGCCGCAGTGCATCGACGGCCTGCGTCCAGGTGGCCGGTGAGAGAATCGATCCCGCGAGGCGCGCCGGTGGCGCATACACGTCGCTTTCACGGGGCGCGAGCGAGACGGGCGTCGGCGGCTCCGTTGAAACGGCCCGCAAAACACGAGCGAATGCCGAACCGTTGGCGCCCTCGACCGCAGCTTCTGCGGGCTCCGGCGCGGGCGGGGCCGTCGCGCTCGACAGCACGGTCACTGACTGCTCGGTCACGCCCAGCACGAGTCGTTGCCCCTCGACATCGACGACGACAACGGATGCCTTCTGCCCGACGCCGTGACGCCCCACGATGGTCACTGCCTGCGCGATACCGGCCCTCCGACTCCCCCGCGACAGACGTCGCTGGATGTACCAGAGCAAGCCAAGCACGACGGCAAGGGACAGAATAACGCGGACTGCAACTATAAGGGTGTCCACCTACTAGGCACCCTCATGGATATCAAGGATCCTGGTGATGCGCACGGCGTAGTCCTGGTCCACGACGACGATCTCCCCATGGGCGATCAAACGACCGTTCAGCAGCACGTCCGCAGGAGCTCCCGCCGAGCGATCCAGTTCGATGACGGCTCCCGGTTCCAAAGACAACACGTCGCGCACCGCCATCTTGGTGCGGCCGATTTCCACGGTCATGGTCATCTCCACGTTGTTGATGCGGCCGATCTTTCCACCGGAGAGATCTGCAGAGGCCCGGGAAACACCATTCGAGGACCCGTTGGCGCGCATGCGGAGGGCGAACCATCCGCTCACGGTTGTGCCGTCCGTGAGCTCATAGACGGTTGTTTCGGCATCGGCAAAAAGCGCCGCGGCATCTTCGATGGTGCTGTCGCCGAGCACTCCGACACCAAAGACAGTGGCCGCACTCTCGAGGGCGGGCCGCACGACATCGGCGCGTGACACGAGGCCCGTTTGCGGACCTGCGGCTGCATCAAGGGAATTCGGGTCGGCCAGCACCAGGGCGAGATCCGCGGAGGTCGACCCGACGAAGCGGGCAACGATGGCCTGGCCGACTTGCTCGGGAAAGGTACCATCGGTGTCGGGACCGGTGGCCAACCGACCGTCGATGAGCATCCGCTCGCCCACATACGCAACGGGGCGCAAGCGCACCGGAGTGGGAAGGGACTGAACTAACGCGCCAACCGCCTGGGCATGCATGAGGTCGGTGGTGATCATGGGCGTTTCTCCTCGGATTCAATGATGATGCACGCCAATCGGGACCCATTGGCCCCCATGGCGGCGCGGGCCAGCACGTGATCGTCAACCACGATGTCCAGCGGGCGATGTTGCGGGTGCGGTATGGGAATCAAATCGCCCAGGGTCAGGGTGAGAATGCGCTGTGGCAAGACCTGGGCAGGAACGAGGCGCAGCGCGACGGTGACGGGCACGGCAGAGACCTGGGCCAACACGAGTTCCTGGGCATCCGCCGTGTTGCTCGTGGGATTGGCCTCACCGAGTTGCGGCATGATGGCCACGGCGGGAATGGCGACCGTGGCCAGCGAGGTAATCTCGCCGACACGGATATTGAATTTGGAGACGATCATGAGGTCACCGGTCGCGGCCGCCTGGGCAAACTGGGAGTTGTACTGAATCGTGTCGACGGTCATCGCGGCTGTGATCAGGGAACCGAGGGAGTACTTTAGGTCTTCCAGTGCCTCAGTCATCAGCTGCCGAAGCAGTGCCTGCTCGATCTGGGTGAACTTGCGCTCTTCGACCGGTCGTCCACCGGCGGTCCCGCCCAGCATATGCCCCACCCATGCCAGGGCTGCAGCGGTCGGAAACTGGATGACAGCGCGGGGCGTCAGGCCCTCCAAACTGAACAGCACCATGGCTGTCGTAGAGGGCAGACTCGCTGCGTATTCGTCGTAGGTCTGCATGAGTACCTGTTCGCAGGTAACCGAAGACAGGACCCGCACCCGCGCGGTGAGCTGGGTGCCCCATTGCCGAGCGAAGGTCTCGAAAACCAGTTCCAGCGCACGCGAATGCTCTCGCGGCAGCGTGCGCGGCCGCCGAAAATCGTACACCTCAACGTCGGGCGCCTGCATTCTCGGCGCACCAATAGAGTCCTGTTCCTTGACCGTCACATTCGCCACTATCGGCCGCTCGAACCACGGCGTAAGCAGACCGTCGAGATTATTGCGACTCAATGACCGTGGGAATCAGGGCACGAATGTTCTCGGGCTGGTCGGACATCACCACCAGGTCGACACGGCGGTTCGCTGCGGAATCACCGGTCGAAGTGAGAAGCGTGGAGGGCCGGGACGAACCGAAGCCGACTGCCGAGATCAGCGCGGGGGTGACCCCACCGGATTCAACCACGTAACGCAATACCGCTGTCGCTCGGCCGCCGGAGAGTTCCCAGTCGGTTTCGAAGTTCACGTTCACGCCGCGCGGGTCGGCATGCCCCTCAACCGAAATCTCTCGGGCCGACACGGCGAGCGCCGGCGCGATGGCATTGAGCACCTGCACCGCCTGATCACTGAGGCGGGCGAGATTGGGTTCAAAAAAAGTTTCCGAGCCGATCATTCCCACTGTAAGTCCGCGCTCGTCGATGTTGAAATCGATGAGATGGCTCAGGTTTTGGGCGTCGAGAGCGGCGCGCATCTGTTCGCGCAGTTCAATAAGGCGATCGACTTCGGACATGGCTTTTTGGATATCGCTGAGCTCGGCATTCTCTGCAGCGATGATCTCCGCCACCGAGGCGTTACCGACAGCCACGTCCATTTTCTCGATGTCTTCGTTGCCAAACCCGGTTGCCAGTGATTCGCGCAGCATTTCGAATTTTTGCTCATCTACGGTCGACATGGCAAAGAGAACGATGAACATGCACATGAGGACCGTGACCATGTCCATGTACGACGCCATCCAACGCTCGTCGGGATGTTCGTCTTCAACGTGGGCGACAGGCCGACGACGACGCGTACTCACGCGCTCGTCAGGACGTCGTCAACTTCGGCGGGATCCGGCTCATCGTTCTTTTTTCCGCGAACGCGTCGCACCGGCGCGGCTGGCACCATAGATTGCAAACGCTCGCCGAGAAGACGCGGCTGGCTACCGGCCTGAATGGCCAGGGACCCTTCCATAAGCAGGGTGAGCCGTTCAACATCAAGGTCAGACAATCGTTTGAGTCGCATGCCGATCGGTAGCCACAGAAAGTTTGCCGACAGCAATCCCCACAGGGTCGCCACGAAGGCCGCGGCGATCATGTGACCGAGCTCATCTGGCTCGGACAGGTTCTCGAGAACGTGGGTCAACGAGACGACGGTGCCGATAATGCCGACAGTGGGGGCATACCCGCCCAGGCCCATGTAGAACTTGCTCGCGATCCGATCCCGAGCCCCTCGGGTCGCGATTTCATCTTCAAGCGTATTGCGTAACTCTTCATTGTCGATGCCGTCCGCAATATTGCGCAGGGCACTTTTCAAAAATGGGTCTTTAACACTGTCGGCCGCCTGCTCCAGTGAGAGCAGGCCGTTCATTCGTGCCGCCTCAGCCAATTCGACGATCTCATCGATAACAGTTTGCGGAGCCGTTATCTTTCCACGAAAGGCTCCCGGAAGCGCCTGAAAGGCCTGGAGAGCGTCGCGCAGGGTTCCACTGGCAATACCGATGGCCAAGGTCGCGCCGAAGACCAGGACGATCGGTCCGGGAAGCAATAGCGACGAGACCTGAGCGCCCTCGATGGTGATCATTGCATACAGTGCGCCAAAGGCGACGAATATGCCGATAAGTGTTGCGGGATCCATCAAGACTCTTTCGGGGCTCGGGGCTGGTAGACCGTTTCGGGGTCATAGGCCAGGGCAATAACGCGGGCCCGATAGTGGGCAATGGCTTCGATGACGTCGTGCATGGATTCAGTGACGATGTACATGGCACCGTCGAGCATCACGAGCGTGGTGTCAGGATTCTCGGTAATGCGCTCGATGAGATCGGGATTGATAGCGAAATGACTGTCATTGAGCTTGGTGAGAATGATCATGAGACCTCCGGACGAGACGCACGAAGGGCAACGTCACGCTGAACAATCGGCCAAGCGAGTGCATCCGTTAGCTTGGCGAACGCCCTGTTTACGCAGGGAATGCCGCCATCGTGCTGATGGCGGCATTCCCTGCGCGATTCCGGGTGCGTTCTGCCCCCGTAGCGGGTTAGCGTTTGAGGTTGGTGAGTTCCTGGAGCACTTCGTCCGAGGTGGTGATGATACGGGCATTCGCCTGGAACCCGCGCTGGGCGACGATGAGGTTGGTGAACTCCTGCGACAGGTCGACATTCGACATTTCGAGGGCGCCGGCCGTGAGCGAACCGAGACCGCCGGCGGTCGGGATCCCGAGGTCGGGCAGGCCCGAGTTGAACGTGGCGCGGTAGCCTGACGCGCCGGACTTTTCGAGGCCGCCGGGGTTGATGAAGCTGGCGAGAGCGATTCGACCGATGGACTGCGTGCCGCCGTTGCTGAACAAGCCGACGAGCGAGCCGTCCTTTCCGAGACGGAAGGATTCGAGGGAACCGGCCGCCTGGCCGTTCTGGGTATTCACGGCCACCGAGGTGAGGTCGGCGTAGCCGGTGAGGGTCGACATATCAAAGCTCACCCCATCGGCAACGATCACTGCGGTCGTGGGTGCCTGCAGTACTCCATCGGTGAAATCAAGCCTCACATCAGTAGCACCGTCCGAAGAGACATCCCAATCTTCACTGGGATCAGCAGCAACTTTTGTGAATGTTAGCGCAATAGTTCGGGACGCACCGGCAGCATCAAACACTTCGATGTCACGAATAATCTGGGTGCCACTCGCAGCATCAGAGGGGAGGTTGCCACCCATCGAGGCCGTGCTCGTTGCTGAAGCCGCGATGACCTGCTGGAACGGAAGCGTGATGCTTCCCGTTGCGCCACCCTCCGTGATCACACCGTCGACGGCGTTCCAGCCCTGAACCAGTGCGCCGTCAGGTGCTACGAGGCGACCCTGGGCGTCGAAGTCGAAAGCACCGGCACGGCTGTACAGCGTCTCGTTACCGAGCTGGGTCACGAAGAAACCTTCACCCGAGATCATGATGTCGGTGGCGCGTCCGGTGAGCTGAGCTGAACCCTGGGAGAAGTTGGTCGAGATTCCCGCGACCTGCACACCGAGGCCGACCTGGGCGGGGTTGGTTCCACCGACTTGGGCCTGCGGGGCGCCGGCACCCTGGTTGAGCTGCGACAGTGTGTCCTGAAACTGCACTGCCGAGCTCTTGAACGCGGCGGTGTTGACGTTCGCGATGTTGTTGCCCGTGACGTCGAGCATGGTCTGGTGGGCGCGAAGTCCGGAAATTCCGGAGTACAGGGAACGAAGCACGGGGTGCCGCCTTTCAGTCGTTGGAACAGAAGTGAAGTGGTGGTGCGAAATTCAAGGGGCTGTAGCTGGTCGTGCGGGGACTCAGGCCGCGTCGGTCGCTGGCACAGAGGTGACGCCGGAGATGGTGTCGAGGGCAACGGTCTTGTCGCCAACCGTCACCTGCGGAACCGGACCGGCGTAGGACACGGCGGTGGCCGTTCCGGTCATCTCGGTGCCGTCAGAAGCGGTGTAGGCCACTTGCTGTCCGATCAGGGCGGCAGCGGCGATCCGCATCTGCAGGGAGAAGTTCTCTTGGTTGGTTGCCGTCATCTCCGTAATCTTTTCCATCATCGCCAACTGGGTGGTCTGAGCGAGCATCTCGTTGGTGTCCATCGGCGAGCTCGGGTCCTGGTTCTGCAGCTGCGTGACGAGCAGCGACATGAACACCTCCGAGTCCATGCTCTGGCTGGGAGTGCGAGTGGTCTCGGTCGTGAGGTCGATCGGGGTGTAGGCCGAGTTGCCCACAATGGAGGTGATGGTCATGAGGGCTCCTTAAGCCAGTACGTCGATGGTTGATGTCGGTCCGAATAGGGCGGACGGCAGGGTGCGAATGGAGGAGGTACGCGGGGCATCCGTTTCTGATCCGCCTGGGCGGCGCTCGCCCGGCCGGTCATCTCCAGAATCGCGATCGGTGTGTTCCGGTTCGTTCTCTGAAGAGAGGTCGAGTTGGGCGTTCGCTCCGAAACCGGAAACGTCGCGACGCAGATCGGGCAAGAGCGCGCGCAGGGCTTCCCGAGACTGCTCGGTCGGCGCGAAGAGCTCGAGTCGCATTCCGTCGGGTGTGATGTGGGCCCGCACGGTGAGTGGCCCCAAATTCTCGGGCGTGACCTTCACCACCATGGTGTGCTCCCCCGGTGCCACGCCCACGAGGGTGAACAGCGCCCGAGTGACCTGCGCGGCCAAAGCCGGCGGCTGGGGAGCGGTTGCTGCAACCGGTGCGACCGCGGTCGCGGCTGACAGGGAGGCGGGTGCAGGCATGACAACCGCGACGTTCGCCGCAGGTGCCGTCGACGGCGCCGTAACGGCGTCGCCGCCGATCAACGGAACAGCGGTGGTCACCGCTGCACCGGTAGCTGTCGCGAGCACGGGCGGCACTGTTGCCGACGCGGTCGACGTGTCGCGTGCTGGTGCTGGAGCGACGGGAGCGTCAGGGTTGACGGCCAGCGCCGGCGCCGAGCCAGCGAGTAGCGCAGCGGTAGCAGTAGCAGTAGCAGTAGCAGTAGCAGTAGCAGTAGCAGTAGCAGTAGCAGTAGCAGTAGCAGTAGCAGTAGCAGTAGCAGTCGATGCCGGGGTCGGCGCTGCAGCGCCAAATGCCTTGTCGGTCTGGTCACCACCACGAGTGGTGGCCATCGGCACCGCAGCACGAACGGCAGGCGCGGTTGCGGCCAACGTTGCCACGACGATTCCTCCTGCCGTCGTCTGGGTCGCGTCGGCGCCTCCAACGGTCGTCAGAACGGATGCCCCACTCGCATCGGCACGAGTATCCGTGGGCGCGACGGCAGCGCGCTCCGACATCTCCGCCACGTCGAGCGTCTGGAGCGACGTGGACGACGCTACCGGCGGGATCAGTGCCGAGTTCTTTGCGTCCACCTCATCCGCCACGGGCACCGGGAAACCGGCCTGTACGGATGCCGGCTCAGGCTCGGCAATACGCGCCGCCAGTGAGTTCGTCGGTGCCTCAGTGACCGGCGCGGCCTCTCCGGTGCTGTCGGACGGTTCGTTCTCAGCAGACACAAATCGTGCGCGGTCGGCCGACGACTCTCCCCCCCGTTCCCCCGCTTGTACATGTGCAGCTGCTGCTGCCGTCTCCGACGCCGCCGAGCGCTGGCCCCGCATCGAATCGGATACCGCAGCGCGCGCGGTCTGCGCATCGCTCGTCAAACGCTCCCGAACAGCCACCGCGTTCCGGGTGGCCAAGGCCTGCTGCTGGTGAACGTCACGACGTGACGCCTGGGCGGTCTCCACGGCATCGCGCATCGCCGTTCCGAATATCTCGCCCGCGCCCGTTTTCGACTCGTTCCGACCGACGGTACCGGGCGCCGTCGACGATCCCGCAGGCACGGCCGACGGGCGGAGCAGTCCGAGCTGGTTGTTCATCATGCTCCATTCCGGGCGAGCGCTGCCAGCGCGGACGTGACGATATCTGTGCTGGCGCCCGTCGAGGAAGCGGCAACCGCGGTCGCCTCAGCGGGTATGACCCGGCGGATTGTGGTGATCTGGGCATCCGTCATGTACGCGTCGACGAGCGACACAGAGCGGCCGGGATACGGCGCGTGAATGACCTTGTTATCGCCGGCATAGATGAGAATGTGGTCGCCACCGCCGGTGACGATGAGGTCGCCCGGTCGGGCCTCGGCCAGGGATGCGACCTCGGTGCCGATCGTCATCTGCCCGGAGACAAGTCGTGGAACCTCGATTCCGAGGTCTGCGAAAACCTTCTGCACGAGTCCCGAACAGTCCATTCCCGAAGCGTCTTCACCGCCGAACACGTAGGGCACTCCGAGGTACTTCTGGGCGGCCGCGGCCACGTCACTTCCGACCACAGCGGAGGGATTTGCGACGGTTGAACCCGCCGTCGCACCCGACGGCGCCATCGCGTCAGAGAGGCTCGAGGCGAACGTCGTGGCCGAGGCGCTTGTCGCCGGTGCAGCGGCCTGGGCGCGCACATTCTGTCCCTGTGTTAGCTGCAAGAGACGGGCCTGGATTTGATCGATTCGCCCCATAGCGTCAACCATGCTCATGCGTCTCTCCCTTCGGTCTCGGATTCGGTTCGGTCTCGGTGCCAACGCGTTGCCGAGATCTCGTCGAGCACGGCCTGCTCATCGCGCAGGTCTTCAGCACGCACGGCCTCAGTGTGGCGAACCTCGAGCTTTTCCAAGGCAATGGACGCGGCCCGGGCGGTGGCGAATGCGGCCTGTGCACTCGCCAATGCGGTCGCATGGGTGCGGCCCAGGGCATCAAGGTCGGCGAGCATGCTGCGCGACGATGCTCGCGCGGCCGCAAGAGCGTTGAGACCCATGACGTTGGTGGGGTTGCCGAGGGAGCCGTGCAACTGCTCGCGCGTGCGGGCGCGCCGGTCCTCCAGCAGGCGAGATCGGTGGTGGGCTTCGGCGAGCTCGCCCGCAGCGCGGTCTTGCTCCAGATGGCGCAGGCGTAGCAGTCCGGCCAGGGGAAAAAGTCGTTGCATCAACGCATCCCCAGGCTTCCGGTGAGCTGCCCGAGTCGGTCCCAGGCGATAGCCGCCGGCGTTTGGTCATCCATTCGCTGTTGCAGAAACGCGTTGATGGCGCTCTCGTGCAAGACAGCAGCGTCGACGAGCGGGTTGGTGCCGGGCTGATAGGCACCGACGTCGAGCAGGTCCTGGGCGTTGCTCCGTGCCGCCAGAACCTGACGCAGCTGCGCGGCCAGCTGCGTTCGCTCGCTCGGGTTCACCTTGGACGCCACTCGAGAGATCGACGCCAACACGTCGATCGCCGGAAAATGACCGGCCACGGCGAGTTTGCGGTCGAGCACGACGTGTCCGTCGAGAATTGACCGAGCAGCGTCGGCGATGGGCTCGTTGTGGTCGTCGCCGTCGACGAGCACCGAATAGATTCCCGTGATCGAACCGGTCTCGGCCGTTCCCGCCCGCTCGAGGAGTCGCGCCAGCACGGAGAACGTCGATGGTGGATAGCCGCGCGTGGCGGGTGGCTCGCCGACGGAAAGACCGATTTCACGTTGGGCCATGGCAACCCGGGTGATGGAATCCATCATGAGCATGACGTGGGCACCCTGGTCACGGAAGGACTCAGCTATACGTGTTGCTGTGAACGCTGCACGCAACCGCATCATGGCCGGTTCGTCGGAGGTGGAGACAACCACAATCGACCGGGCGAGGCCCTCAGCGCCGAGGTCGTCTTCGAGAAACTCGCGTACTTCACGGCCACGCTCGCCGACCAGGGCGATCACCGACACTTCGGCCTCGGTGCCGCGCGCAATCATCGACAGTAGTGAGGACTTTCCCACTCCGGAACCCGCGAAGAGACCCAGACGTTGTCCACGACCCACCGTTGTGAGGGTATCGAGCGCGCGCACTCCAAGGTGCAACGGGGTGTCGATGCGAGCGCGGTGCATAACCGAGGGACTGCGATTGTCGAAACCCACCCGCGGCCCACTCACGAGCGGTCCCCTGCCGTCGATCGGCCGGCCGAGACCATCCAGTACCCGACCAAAGAGTCCCGTACCGGTCGGAATGCGCTGCGGGTTGCCGGCCGACCGTGCGGCGGAGCCGACGGTGAGACCGGTGGTGATTCCCAGCGGCATGCAGCGGATACCCTCCCGCGTGATCGCAACCACTTCAGCATCAACCCGGGTGTCGTCGCCAAGCACGACAAAGTCGCCGATGGCGGCACGGATGCCGCGAACCTCGACACCGAGCCCGACCAAGGTCGATACCACTCCCAGGCGTTCCGGGCGAGCAACAATCGACGACGTCCCGACGCGCATCCGTGGTTCCCAACCCTCTCCGCGATCCAAAGTGACGGCGGAGCGTTTCGCAAGCGTAGTGGCGGTCATCACGGCAACCCGGCGAGGAGCACGGACTTCACCCGAGCGAAAGCGGTGCCGATTCGGGCGTCGAGAATGCCGTCGGGAAACTCGGCGATCGCATCGCCGCGCGCCAGGGCCGAGTCGGCGATGAAGGTGACGCCCGTTGCCAGACGGTCCTTCGGTTCGATGTCGGCGAGGTCGGCGGGGTGCATTCGCACGGTGTGCAGGTCGGCGTATTCGATGTTCTCGAGGTCGTTGAGCACTCGATCGAGTGCCTGACGAGCGCCGTCGAAACCGGTCGAAGCGAGCTCGGTCGCCAGCACGGCCTCCGCGAGATCGACGGCGGCAACGATGAGCATGCTCTCGGCCTCGGACAGGATCGGAAACACGGTGGCCGAGACAGCTCGGCTCGCTACGGCCAGTGCCGCGACCCGGGTGGCCAACTGCTCGTCGATGTCCGCCAACGCGGCTCGTTGTTCGGCCCGCGCGAATTCCGCCTGCGCGGCGACTTCCACGGCTGCGGCGCGCAGTCCTTCCGTGTACCCCGCTGCATGCCCGCGGGCATGATCGAGCGCTGCCTGGTCGACGTCGGTCTTGGCCGACAGCTCGGGGAAGGACAGGCTCGAGAAGGAACCGTTAGTTCTCAAAGATCTCTTCCTCCCCGCGTTGCACGGTGATGAGGCCCTGCGCCTCAAGACTGCGGATGGAGCGCACGATCTCGGCACGGGCATCGTCGATCTGACGCATGCGAATCGTGCCGGGACGGCTGGCTTCGTCATCGAGGATGCTGCGGTTGCGCTCCGAGAGGTTGGCGCGGATGACCTCGACGACGGCTTCGGGTGCACCCTTCATGGCGATCGAGAGCATCTTGGTATCGATACCACGCAGTACCTTCTGCACATCTCTGCTGTCGAGCTTGATGATGTCGACGAAGGTGAGCATGTGGGAGCGCACTTCGACGGCAAGTTCGGGGTCGCGCAGGTCGAGGGCTTCGAGCAGAGCACGTTCCGTGGCGACATCGGTACGGTTGATAATCTCGACCAGCGGCTGTACGCCACCGGCAACCTCGAGGGCTTCACGGGAGCCGACGAAGGAACCGGCTCGGAGCTTGAGGATATCGGTGACGATCCGCACGGCCTCCGGTGCCGCGCTGCCCATGCTTGCGATGCTCAGGGCGACCTCGGTGCGCAGCGCCGGTTCCATGCCGCTAAAGACTGCGGAGGCCTGTTCGCGCCGCAGGTGTGCGAGCACGAGCGCGATGGTCTGCGGCATCTCACCGTCAAGCAGCGACAGCACTTGGCTTGGATCGGCAGCATCGAGAAATTCGAAGGCCTTACCGGCCATCGAGGTGGCTACCCGGGTCATCACGCCGGCGGCACGCTCGGCACCGAACGACGCCTCCAGCAAGCCGACCGCGAAGTCGTGTCCGCCGCGGGCGAGTTGCCCGCCGGTGACGGTGATGCCGTGGAATTCGTTGATGGTAGAAGCAGCGACCATGCTATCGACGCGGCTCAGCTGCACGATCTCCGCCGCAACCGCCTCGGCTTCCTCGTCGGAGAACTGCTTCATGACCGACGTCGCTCGGGTGCGCTCCATGTTCAGCAGCACGACGGCGACTTTTTGACTGCCGGTGAGTTGCGCGGTAGCAGCCACGGCGACGGCGGGCATCACAACAGTCTCATCGGTCGCGGCGTCGATTACTGTGCCGGTCATGCCATCTCCCGATCGTCCATGAGGGTTCGCAGGTATTCGGCGGTCTTCTGCGGGTCACGCAGGGCGAGCGCGTCAATGTCGGCGCGCTGCTGGTCGGTGATCGACGGTTCGCGCACGATGGGAACCACCACCGGGGCCAGTTCCAGCGGGGCATCGATGCCTTCCAGGCTGAGTGCCACGGTCGGCGCCCCGAGGGCGCCCCGTTCGCCGGCGAGGTCGCCGATGTCGAGGCTTTCGCGGCTCATCCGCTTGGAACGTCGTGCGTAGATCACGAGACCGGCGACAATGGCCAGCAGAATCGACACAGCAATGATGCCCACGGTCACCATCTGGACCAGTCGGGCTGACGCCTCGGCTGCGGTCCCCGCGGCAATGGCCGCGGCGGCAGCGTCGGCCGCGGTCGTGTCGAAGGCGATCGCCTCGACCGTGACGGCGTCGCCGCGGATCACGTCGATACCGGCCGCCGTCGAAACAAGGGCAGTGAGGTCGGCGAGGTTGACGTTGGCGGCCGCGTCGGCATTGATCGCCACCGACACCGTCTGGCGGGTGACGGCACCGGCGGGAATGGTCCGCGATTCGGTGACCTTGTTGATGGCGTTGTCGCGCACGGTTGACTCCGACGCAAAGGTGCCGTCACCGGTTGCACCGTCAGGCACGGCGATATTGTCCGGCCCGAGAACGCCGGCGGCGCCTCCCCCGGTACCGGCATACGTTTCGGTGTCGACCGTCTCGGTGAGCGCCGGTGCATCCTCGGGGGTCGTGAAGACTTCCTCAACGCGCGAGGCCGACTCCGTACTCATGTCGGCCGTCACGACGACGGTCGCGTTACCGGCCCCGACAACCCGGTTCAGCATGGTCTGCACGGCCCCGCTCACACGGGTTTCGTAGTCAGAGGCCTGCTGCCCGGCCGTACCGGTGGCTCCGACGCCCACGGCCGACAACACGGTTCCGGCAGCGTCGACGACGGCTACGTCCGACGACTTCATGCCGTCGATCGACGCACTGGTGAGGTGAACAATGGCCTGCACCTGGCTGCTGCTGAGGGTCACACCGCTCTTGGTCTGCACAAAGACGGATGCCGTCGGGTCGTTGGTCTCCGAGACGAACACGCTGGCCTCAGGAATCGCCAGACGCACCGAGGCGGTCTGTACGCCGTCGAGGGAGCTGATGGTGCGGGCCAGCTCGCCCTCGATGGCGCGCTTATAGGTGACCGACTGTTGGAATTCCGACGAGGTCACACCCATCGTGTCGAGGAGGGAGTATCCCCCGGTGCTGTCCGACGGGAGGCCAGCAGCAGCGCTCTTGAGCCGCTGGTCGTAGACGTCAGCCTCGGGCACCAGAATGGTCGCTCCGCCGTCGCTGAGTTCATAGGGCACGCCGTCAGTACTCAGTTGTTCGACGATGGTGCTCGCGTCTGCACCGCTCAGTCCGGAGAACAGAGGCGTGTAGTTGGGCTTGACCGCCCACATCGCTAATGCTGCAATTCCCAGCACGAGAACAGCAATGCCGATGATGGCAACCGTGCGCTGGGCGACGGTGAATTCGCGGACAGCGCGCCCGAAACGGCCGAAGGCGGCGGAGATCGGAGCGGGCATCAGGCCTGCATCCGCATAATCTCAGTGAAGGCGTCGACGCCCTTGTTGCGGAGGGCCGAGACCAGTTCGAGAGTCACCTGGGCCCGCGAACTGGCAATGGTGGCGTTGTGAATGTCGTTGAGGTCGCCCGTGACGGCCGAGATGGCGAGCGTGTTGGAGGTCGATTGCAGCTGCTGCAGCCCCTCCATGGCCCCACCGAGAGTGCTGGCAAAATCTGAGCCATCGGTCGACTGCGTGTTCTGCGCGCTGGTGACGGAGGGCAGATACCCGGTGCCGGTAGTCGCGGTGACCATGTTGACGGCGCTGAGCGGCATTAGGAACGACCAATCTGAAGAGCTGATTCATACATTGTCTTGGCGCGGTCGACCACGGCCGCATTCGCTTGGTAGCCCCGCTGGGCCATGATGAGCATGCCCATCTGTTCCCCGAGATCTACGTCGGGGTAGCGCACGTAACCGGCCTCATTGGCGAGCGGATGGTCGGGCTGGAAGACCACGCGCCCCTCTGCATCGCCGTACACCGTGCCCGCCACATAGGCCCCCTCGCTGTTCTGGCCCTGCTGGGCGAGAATGTACCGCGCTTGAAAGGCGTCGCCGTCCATGGCAGATACGTTGTTCGCGTTGGCCATGTTGTCGGAAACCGCGTCGAGCCATTTGCGGTGCAGGGTGAGGCCCGAGCCCGCGATTCCGATCGCGTCGAACGTCATCAGTTGGTCTTGATCGCTGTTCGCAGGGAGGTGAATGGGCCTTCCACGGCCCGGGCGGCAAATTGATAGCGCAGAACGGTATCGACGTTACTGAGCGTCTCGGTATCGAGGTTCACGTTGTTGCCGTTGAGGCGGGTGGGCTCGAGCGAGCGCTCGGTCGTTGGCGCGACTCGACCACTGCCATCTTCCACTGAGCGGGCCAAGGCACTCTCAAAGGTCACACGCTGGGCATGGTAGTCCGGCGTGTTCACATTGGCGATATTGCTGGCGATAGCACGCTGCCGCATGGCCAAGCCGTCAAGCGCACTAGCCATGGCTGAGGATGTCACGGATTCAAGCACGGAGACTCACTTCGTCGTCAAAAAATCGGCGGCCTGTCCGTGGCCTGCATGTTCGAGCGTTCCATGCTCGAAAAAACCTATCGGCCGACTACGACACTGCGTTAGGAGTTCTCCGAGAAAAGACGAAACAAATCTTCGCCTGGTTCAGTCGAGACCGCCACACACTAAGCGAATCAGTGCCGGCCGAGTCAGCTAGTCACATCCACGTAGATGGACTGCCCGGTTCCCTGTTGCACCGTGCGGACCGCAGCGAGGTGCAGGGCGATCGCCGATCGGGCCTGGCGAATCTCGCCGATCAGCTTCTGTTGGTTGATGAGCACGTCGCGGGCACGTTCGACCAACTCGGCAGGAATCTGACCTAATTCGGCCGACGGCAGCTTCCATTCGGCTGACGGTGCCGGAGCGGCCAATTCTTCAGCGGCCGCGGCGGTCACCGTAGCAAGCCGACCGAGCGTTGCCGTGCGGGAGGCCCGATCAAGGCCAGACTCCATCTGCTCGAGCACCAGCAACCAGTTGCGGTGTTCCGGCGAATCGACCAGGCTGATCTCTACGATGGCTTCCACGTCGTTGACCACGGTTGGCGCTTTTGGCTGCTGGTGCGCTGCCGCGTGGTTAGCCAATTCCGAGGTCCCCGCCGGGAACGACGGTGCGCGATGGCGCGTCGGCGAGCAGATCGGCGGCCTCATGCCAGGTCTGGCGCAGCGGTTCGAGCAGGGCGATGCTCTCTCGGGTGCGGCGCACGTCGCGCAGAGTGTTGGCACCCATCAGTGCATTGGAGACGTAGGTGTATAAGGCGAACAGGCCAGCTCCCCCATTCCATGCCTCAACCTTGAGGGTAGAGGCCAGCTCAGAGACAATGGCCTGGGCGTGAATGAGGTTGTTCGACGCCGTCGCCCAATCCTCGGCGAGCTGCGCTGACTCCGCCCGATTGAGGTCGAGCAGCAGTCGGTCATAGAGCATGGTGAGCAGGCGCGCCGGGCTGGCCGAGAGCACGGCGTCGCGGGTATACCGGGCGCGTTGACTGCGCGCAGCATCTGACAGCCCTGGAGTAGGCACGGGGCGCGCACCGAATGACAGTTGAGCCACCGATCGCGGCACGACGGGCAACGGCGTTGGCTGGGCCGGGCGTGGAACGGGCGTCACCATGCGAAACGGGTTGCGCTGAAAGAGGGGATGCGACACGGTTTAGGTCACTTGCCCGAGTTGTAGGTGGGTAGTGAGGCGATCTGCGCTGTGAGCCAGTCTTGCTGCGAGTTGAGGGCGCTCAGCTGCACTTCAAGAGCGGAGTACGTGCGCTCCAGGCCCGAGCGACGCGAGGCGAGTCGCAGGTCCCAGTTCTCGATCTGGCTGCCGAGGTCTTTGACCATGGATTCCTGGCCGGTGATGCGCGAGGTGATCTGGCCGTCGTACTTGTCCGAAGCGGACTTGGCAGCCGCTTCAACCCTGCTGGCGATCTCGGTGAGCGTTGCCTGTACGGCCTCGGGGTCGGCGACCAAGGCGGCCGAGAACTTCGCCGAGTCGAACTCCATGGTGCCATTGCGGGTGATGCTGATGCCGATCTCCGACGGAGACCTGCCGTTCACGGGCATCGAAGCGGCCAGGAGTAGGCGCTGGCCGACGTCGCGCACGCTGCTGTCGCCGGTGAAGACGCCGCCCGAGACAATGGGATTGCCACCGCTGTCGGTGCTGTTGACCACAGCACTCTTGGTGGAAATGTTGGCAAACACCGTGTTGAGCGAGCTCACCAAGGTCTCGGCGATCTTGCTGGCCCCCGAGGTATTGCGGGCTACGGTGAGGGAGATCGGGCCGGTCGACGCCCCGCTCACGGTGACGGAGACACCGGGAAGCAGGTTCTCGAAATTATTTGTCGATGATGTGATGGTCTGCGCGGCCGATGTACCGGCCCAGAGCGTCACCGCTGCGTCTTCTGCGGTGCGAGTGGTGGTGAGACCGGTCATTGCAGGGTCTGTCGTGGCAGCCGTGCCATTGGTCGGCTGTGTAATGGTGAATGCGCTGGCGGCGCCCGTGCTCGTCGCCGTGAACTGAAGACGATACTGCGGCACGCCGTCGACGGTACCGGCCGACACCTTGACGGCCTTGACTCCGGCGTCAGCCGAGTTGACCGCCGCGACGACGTCGTCGAGGTTGCCCGAGTTCGCACCGATGAAGGTCGACCCGCCCGAGGCGCTCGTGATGGTGAAGTTGGCCCCCGGCCAGGCGGGCATGGCGTCAGAGACCGAGACCTGACTCTGCGCCGTGCGGTCGACGACGATGTCGATCTGGCTGGCGCTCGCGCCCGTGGCTACGGTAGCGGTGAGTTTGCTGGAGCTGCTGCTGGCGGAGAAGAGATCGAGCGAATCGCTCTTGGCGGCTGTGGCTGCGGTTGTGGCGAGGCTCGCAACGGCGGAGTTCAGCCCCTGCAGGGCAGTGATGAAGGTCTGCGACTCGGAGACCTTGCTCTTGAGCAACGACTGAGGAACGGCCTCGAGCTGCATGAGCGAGTTAATGAGGGACGTGGTGTCCAGACCGCTGACAAGGCCGTCGATGGCGAGCGACATGCTGGCTCCTTTTGAGCTACGAAAGGCAAAGCGTGCGGCCCTGGTCGAGCCCGTTCGAGGTGGTGAGACCCGGTGGTGCCGCGAGAATCGTCGCGGCACCACCGTGTTGTTCGCACAGAAAAGCGTGTGCGGTTCAGCTCAGAGTGAGCCTGGCTGGTTACTGCAGGAGCTGCAGCACGCCCTGGTTGGACTGGTTCGCCTGCGCGAGCATGGCGGTACCGGCCTGCGCCAGAATGTTGTTGCGGGTGAAGTTGACCATTTCGGAGGCCATGTCGGTGTCGCGAATTCGCGAACCGGCAGCGGTGAGGTTCTCCTTCGAGACAGCCAGGTTCTTGATGACGCTCTCGAACCGGTTCTGGTACGCACCGAGCTCGGCACGAGCCGTGGACACGGCCGTGATCTGAGCGTCGATCGCCGAGATGGATGCCTGAGCGTTCGCTGCGGTGTCGAAGCCCAGCAGAATCGGAGTCTTCGATTCAACGCCCCCAGTTTGAGCCGTTCCGCTTATCGTGGCTGGGGTTTGGGTTCTTGCTTCCACGTCTTCAGCGGTTCGTAAGCTGATGGCAATGTTCCGTGTGTTGGTCGGATCATTTTCGGTGGTCGCTATGTCTCGAGCTGTGACTACCAGCGATGTCGAGGTAACGGTTCCGGCAGCATCGCGCACTTCGCTGTAGTCTGCCGTATAAGAACCAGCGAAGTCTGCGTCCGCATTGAGCGCTGCAGCGAGCTCCTCCTTGTTTGTGATGTCGGTGTCGATCCCGACGGATATTGTGGTATTGCCGGTCGTGAAGAGCAGTTCGGCCGCTCCGACGTGAACTGCCTCCGTTGGTGTTGTTTTCGCGGCAACAGCAAATGTGGCGTCAGCCAGAATCGCAGTTGTGTTAAAGTCTAGCCGGGTTGTGGACAGGGTTTTGCCGAGAGCCGTACCGAACTTGAGCGCGTCTGACACCAGTCCGATGTCGCTGGAGGCGAGGCTAACCCCGATCTGGCTGGCCGAATTTCCGTCGGCGCCGACCTGGAAGTTCAAAATGCTGGTCGGGTTTGCCGTGGTGGCACCGTCCAACAGCTTGGTGCCGTTGAAGTTCGTCGAGTCCTTGATGCGCACGAGCTCTGCGTTCAGGGCAACGACCTCGGTGGTGATCGCGTCACGCGACTGCGCGCTGTTCGAGTCGTTACCGGCCTGAACGGCAAGGTCACGCATGCGCTGCAGAATGGAAGTGACCTCGTTCAGCGAGCCTTCTGCGGTCTGCAGAACGCTGATGCCGTCTTGCGCGTTGCGGGCGGCGACGGTGAGGCCACCGACCTGCGACTTGAGGCCTTCCGAGATGGCCAGGCCGGCCGCGTCATCGGCAGCGCGGTTGATGCGCAGGCCGCTGGAGAGCTTTTCGAGCGACTTGGACAGGTCGTTCTGGGTGTTGCTGAGGTTGCGGTACGCGTTGTTGGCGACCAGGTTGGTGTTGACTTGCATGCCCATGATGAATCCTCCGTGATTGGGTGTCGATACGCGAGCCCATCCATGGGCCTGCATTGGTAGCTATCGACCCTCGCGGGGCATCCGTTAGCAGCCTGCAGAAACTCGCGGAGAAATTCTGATAGAGGCCGGCTACGAGGCGACGCTTTTGTATTCGAGTTCGCGGGCATCCGCTGCCCGGGCGATATCACCATTCGCCGTCGCGGCAAGCCGAGCGAGGTAGGCAGCCCGTCGCGCCGGCGCAATGCGGGACTGCGGCACGTGTACGGCCTCGGCATCGTCGGCATAGTGGGTGCCCAGCCCGTCGCGCAGCAGTCGAATGCCCTCGGCGCGCGTCTGGGATACGGCGGAGTGGGTGGTGCCGAGGTCGGCGGCGATGTCTTTGACCGAACGGTCTTCGAAGTAGACCTGTTCGATCACTCGGCGCATGCTGTCGGGCAGGGCCGCAACGGATGCCCGCAGGTAGACGGACTGCTCTTCGGCCAGCAACGCCTCCTCGGGCAGCATAATGTCGGCCACGATGAGATCGATAGTTGTCTCGTCAAGGGTGGAGACGGTGCGGGCGGCATCGGTGAGGCCGGCCACGGCGGTGTCCCGATCCACTCCGAGGGCGGAGGCGATCTCGTCGATGCTGGGCTTGCGGCCGAGAGCGGCCGAGAGTGCCTCTTGCACGCTCAGTGTTTCTTTAATGCGGCGACGGGCGGAGCGGCTGGCCCAGTCGCTCGAGCGCATCTCATCGGCGAAGGCACCGATGATGCGTCGGCGGGCGAAAGCGCCGAAGGGGATGCCAAGGGCCGGGTTGAAGGAATCCGCCGATGTGATCAAGGCGACGGACCCGGCCGAGGCGAGGTCGTCCCGGGATAGGTGCCGGGCTTTAGCCCAGATCTCAGAGACCAAGTAGCCGACCAGGGGCAGGTTCTCGACCACCAGGCGGTTCCGCTCGTTGCGATTGAGACGCGGGGCGGGCGGTTGGACGCGCGCGTCGCCTGCGGTACTCATATGCCGATCCCCCGGGTGTTCAGAATTCGCCTGCGCTCTCGCCGGTGATACACGAGGTGACAGCGTCGTCTGGTAGCGCACAGGTCCCCCTGTAGTTAGGGGTGAGTTCGAGCGAATCGACCTGTCACTCTGTAATCTATCAGGACATTACCCCCAATAGACATAGTGACTACCCCCCAAAGTGGTATATGGGTGTCCTCTCTTTTGCGGACAGACCGGGCGTTTGTACGCGGCATATGTCTGAGTTCTTTCTAACAATCTGCCGGGTGCAGCCGATAGTGATCTTCAACTCAGGGAATCAGATTGCGTTCCTGAACGAGTAGTAGAGATGTGTGGAGGAATGAATGGGCGCGAACGAGCTGTCCGCGATGTTGTGGCGCGAGCGGGAATTGCTCGAGCTTTTGATCTTCAAGCTCGAAGAGGAACACCTGCTGCTGGAGAGCGGAAAGTCCAGGTGGCTGCAACACGCCACCCGGGAGGTAGAGCAAGTGCTCAACCTGGTGCGCGAGGCTACCCTGAGCCGTTCAGTACAGGTTGCCGCGGTCGCCAACGAATGGCGCACCGACGCTGAGGCCACCCTTCGCGAACTCGTGCTGCACGCTCCGGCTGGCCCGTGGGGCGAGATTCTCAACGCGCACCTGAAGGCGATGTCCACCCTGACTGCGCAGATCAAAGAGTTGCGCGACGTGAACGAAAATTTTCTTCGGGTGGCCGCCCGGTCGGCCCAGGAATCGGTCGTGTCGTCGACAGCTGAGACGAAGACCTACAACGCCCAGGGTGCCACCGGCACCACCGGCAACAGGGCGACCATGATGGACCAGAACCTGTGAGGCACAGCGCGTGAGTACATTCAGTGGTCTGAACACCGCTTATTCCGGTCTGGTAGCCGCTCGCGCCGGGCTCGACGTGGTTGGGCAGAATATCGCCAATGCGAACACCGATGGCTATACCCGACAGCGCTTATCCACGAACTCGACAAGCGCCCTTGCCCAGACCGGCGTTCTGGCCAATAACGCCTTCTCGCCGGGCGCGGGAGTCACGGTTACCGGAATCGTTCGCCTCGCGAGTGCTCAACTCGATGCCCACGTACGAGCCGCAGCCAACTCGGCCGGGTACACCGCCGTTCGGGCGAATGCGCTCAGCGTGGTCGAGGGCTCGTTTCGCGAACCCGGCGACGATGGCATCTCAGCGCAGCTGCAGGATTTCTGGGATGCCTGGGCAGACCTCAGCAACAGCGCAGACCAGGCTTCCCCTGCCGCGCTGCTGTTGGTTGGGGCGGGAGCACTCACCAATCAGATCGCTGCCGGGTACCGCGCTGTCGAGGCAGAGTGGAACAGCGTGCGCGGCGAACTCGACACCATGGCCGCCGAGCTGAACAGCTCAGCCGAGCAGATCGACGTGCTGAACGCGAAGATTCTGGCTGTGCTCACGGGTGGCGGTAATGCCAACGAATTGCTTGACGAACGCACCCAGCTCACCACGACTATGTCAGCGCTTACCGGAGCCACCGTGCGCGACCAAGGTAATGGCACCGTCAGCGTCTTTATCGGCGGCAACGCAATCGTCTCAGAATTCGGCGCGAAGACCGTCACCGTGACCGGCACCATGAAGCTGGCTGGCCTCGGCGTGGCTGGCGGTGCTGTAGGTCTCGCCTGGGGGTCTGGATCTTCAACACCGGTCGGCCTCGATGGCGGCGAGATGGCGGGCGCACTGTCGCTGTTGACGGCCGCCAACACCGACGGGACCGGCGGAATGCTCGCCGAAGCTGCAGCGTCGTACAACAATTTTGCGGCTGACCTGGCCACGCAGGTCAACGCTGCCTATTCCCCCGACGATGCGGACCCGTTCTTTGAGTTCACCGCCGAGTCGGCCGCGCTCTCGCTCCGCGTGATACCCACGAGCACCTCTGACGTGCGAGCCGGTACCGGTGCCGGCGGAGCCTTTGACGGATCCGTGGCCGATGCGGTTGCCCAGATCGGCACCCAAAGTGATTCTCCCGACTCCAATTGGCTCACTTTCGTCAACGGCTTCGTGGTCAACACGCGGTCTGAGCTTCAGGCGGCCTCACTGGCCAGCCTCGCCCAGGATTCAGCCGTGGGTCGGCAGCTGGCAAACTCCACGGTCGATCTCGACGAAGAGAACGTGAGCTTGCTCATGTACCAGCACGCCTACCAGGGTGCGGCTCGTATGCTCACCGCCATCGACGAAATGCTTGACACCCTGATCAACCGCACCGGACTGGTGGGAAGGTAACCCATGATTGAACGCGTCACGACCCAGACCCAGATGCGCGCAGCGCAGCGCAACCTGCAGGAGAACATGACCCAGCTGGCGCGAACGCAGGAGGCGGCATCCACTCTCAACGCCATTCGGCGACCGTCGGATGACCCGACCGGCACAGCGACGGCCATGCAGGTACGGTCGGACCTGCGCGCCAACGGTCAGTACCAGCGCAACACCGCCAACGCGGATGCCTGGCTCACCACGCTGGAATCCAGCTTCTCGGCCACGACCTCGCTCATGAACCGCGTGCGTGATCTGACCGTGCAGGGCGCCAACGACGGATCGATGTCGGCGACCGCCAAGGAAGCCATCGCGGTCGAACTCGTGGGCCTGCGCGACGAACTGCTCAACGTAGCCAACACCAGCTACCTCGGGCGCACGGTGTTCGCCGGCAACTCCGACGCCGGCGTCGCCTACAGCGTCGCACTCTCCGATCCTGCCGATTTTTCCAGTCCGCAAGTGTACACCTTCACCGGGGACGCCACGACGACGGTGGAACGCCGAACGAGCGCCAACAGCACCATTCGCGTGGATGCCGACGGAAGTGCGGTCTTCGGAACCGGCGACGACTCTGTGTTCAGCCTCATCGACTCGATCGTGACGAAGCTGCGTACCGACGAATCGGTCAGCTCCTCTCTGACCGACATCGACGAGCGCATGGGGAGCATTCTCACCCAGCACACGGCCGCCGGTGCCAGACAGACCCTGGTCGACCGTGCCCGGCTCTCGCTTTCCGAGAGTGCCGCCACGCTCGAGGGCCAGCGCTCCGACGTGGAAGACCTCGATCTGGGCCAGGCAATTCTCGACCTGCAGTTGCAGGAAGTCACCTACCAGGCGGCTCTGGCCGTCACCGCCCGCGTACTCCAACCAACCCTGATGGACTTTCTTCGATGAGTATTACCCTGACCTTTGTCACTCCCCCGCCCGGTTTCGACCCGCTCACCGAATTCACACTCTTCGAGGTGGAGGGCGTCGACGGGCTGTACTCGATGCAGTCGGTCGACGGCACGACCGCGCGGCTCTACGCCCTCAGTGCGGCGCTCTACCTGCCGCACTACTCGCCCGTGATCACCGACGCCCAGGTGGAGTCGCTCGAACTGGTCAGCTCCGATGACGCCATGGTGCTCGTGATTGCCAACCCCGGCGAGACCGAGACCACCGTGAACCTGATGGCGCCGATCGTCATCAACGCCACCACCGGGCTCTCGGCCCAATTCATTCTGGAAGACCAGGACTGGCCGCTGCAGGTTCCGCTCTCCGCTCTCGCGGGGTAGCTGCCAATTCCCGATGGCTCGTAGCTCTCCGCTCTGGCGGAGAGCTACTTTGCTGTCGCGAGGTACTCAGCGAGTCAGCGCGACTCGGCCTCGATCAGGGCGGCCTCGAACGCTACCCACGGCAGCATCGCGCACTTGACCCGGGCTGGATAACGCGAGACTCCCCCGAACGCGGCCGCATCGCCGAGAATCTCTTCGTCGGGTTCGATCTTGCCGCGCGAGCGCAGCATCTCGCGAAAGTTGTCGAGCAGAGCGCGGGACTCGGTCACACTGAGGCCGCGCAGTGTGTCCGTC
This sequence comes from Cryobacterium sp. TMS1-20-1, assembly GCF_004402355.1. Taxonomy (NCBI): domain Bacteria; kingdom Bacillati; phylum Actinomycetota; class Actinomycetes; order Micrococcales; family Microbacteriaceae; genus Cryobacterium; species Cryobacterium sp. TMS1-20-1. Next base: position 129,919 of record NZ_SOGF01000044.1, read on the forward strand.
AGAATCGAAGCGGATGCCTGCGAGATCGAGCAGCCCTCCCCGGCCCAGACCAGGTCGGCCACGGTGGCACTCGCAGCTGTTTCCGCGCCACCGGCCGAGTCAGCGCCATCCGTTTCAGCAGAAGCACCCGCGCCGAGCGACACGCGCAGCGTCACCTCGTCGCCGCAGGTTGTGTTGATCTGGTGTGATTCGGCCACGCGCAGGCCGCTCGCCGCGCCGAGCGCTACGGCGTCGGACAGCGGCGTGAGGTCGACGGCTCCGTTCCTGGCCTTGGAGTGCTCCAGAATGATCGTCTGGTAGAGCTGCTGCAGGTCGCTCATCGGCGCACTCCCGTGCTGACCCCGAAGAAGGGCGCGACCTCAGCGAGGGTAGCCAGAAACAGGTCGACCTCATCAGTGGTGTTGTAGAGGTAGGTGCTCGCCCGGGTCGAGGCGGTCACGCCGAGTCGACGGTGCAGCGGCTGGGCACAGTGGTGGCCGACCCGCACGGCGATGCCGGCGTCGTCGAGAAACTGGCCGACGTCGTGCGCGTGCACGCCGGCGACATCCACGGCGGCCAGTCCGAGCCGTTCCACGCCGAGCCCGGGGCCGAGCAGGCGCACTCCGGGAATTTCGGCCAGCCCCGCCACGAGGCGCTGACCGAGCTGCGCCTCCCACGCTGCGACCCGATCCATGCCGGTCTCCCGCAGGTAGTCAACGGCCGCGGCCAACGCGATCGCCTGCGAGATGCGCTGAGTGCCGGCCTCAAAACGCTGCGGCGGCGCCAAGAACTCGGCGGTTTGCATGTTCACGGTGGTGATCATCGACCCACCGGTGAGGAACGGCGGCATATCGGCGAGCAGGTCGGTCTTGCCATAGAGCACCCCAATGCCCGTGGGGCCGAGCATCTTGTGACCCGAGAACATTGCGAAGTCCACGTCGAGCGCCGCAACGTCGACCGGCAGGTGCGGCACGGTCTGGCAGGCGTCGAGCACGACGAGGGCGCCGACTTTGCGGGCGAGGGCGACGAGTTCGGCGACCGGGTTCAGGGTTCCGGTGACGTTCGAGCCGTGCGTGAAGGCGAGGAGCCTCGTGTGGGGGCCGACAATGTTCGCTGCGGCCAGCAGGTCGAGGGTGCCGTCGTCGAGTACGGGGATGAAGCGCAGGGTGGCGCCGGTGCGCAGCGCGAGTTGCTGCCAGGGAATGAGGTTGGCGTGGTGTTCCATCTCAGTGACCACGATCTCGTCGCCGGCGCCGAGGCTGAAGCGGCGGGCGGCCGGGCCGCCGAGGCCGAGCGAGGCGTTGGAGAAGCTGTAGGCCAGAAGGTTGATGGCTTCGGTGGCGTTGGAGGTCCAGACGATTTCGTCGGTTTGGGCGCCGACGAACGCAGCGACTTTCTCGCGGGCGGCTTCGAACCCCTCGGTCGCTTCGACGGCGAGCGTGTGGGCGCCGCGGTGCACGGCGGCGTTACGCTGCTCGTAGTACTCCTGCTCGGCTTCCATCACGCTGATCGGGTTCTGCGAGGTTGCCCCGGAGTCGAGATAGGTGAGCGGATGCCCGTTCACCGTCTGATGCAGCACCGGAAAGTCGTTGCGAATGCGTTCAACGTCAATGTTGGTCAGTGGGGCCAACTCGGGGTGCTGGGAACCAGCTACGGGAGTTCCGGGTGGTGTAACGGCGGACGATGGTGCAAAAGACGTCATGCATCAAGGATATTACCTCTCCCCGAACCCGGGCACCGCGCGGGCACATCTGCACGGGAAGTCTGCGTGTGCGGTGGAAAACTCCGCGGCGGCGTGTGAGGCTTAAGGGGTGACCAAGACTGCCGAACACACGGAGCTACGCGAGCACGTGTTACTCGACCGACCGTGGGTGACGCTGGTCTGGGACGACCCGGTCAATCTCATGTCGTACGTCGCCTACGTTTTTCGTAGCTACTTCGGGGTCACCCCGAAGCAGGCCGAACGTCTCATGCTGCAGGTCCACAACACCGGTCGGGCCGTCGTGGCCACCGGCAATCGCGAATCGATGGAACGCCACGTCGAAGCCATGCACGGCTACGGACTCTGGGCGACCCTGGCTAAGGCTGACGAATGAGCGGCCTGAAGCGGTTCACCCCGCACGTCTCCGGTATCCTGCACGCACGATTCGAGGCGATCGAGGTTGATCTGCTGCGCCTGGCCACCAGCCAACTGGTCGATATGCTCGATGCCGGAGCCGCCGACCCCGTGCTCGCCCGCAGCGACGGTGTCTTCGGCCGTCTGCTGCCCGACGCTTACCGTGACGACGATGAGGCTGCGGCAGAATTTCGTCGATTCACAGCGCCCGGCCTGCTCGAACGCAAAGAGCACAACGCCCAGATTGTGTTGGACACCCTCGGAACGGAACGGGACGAAACCGAAACGGACGACGAGGAACACCAACCGGTCACCATCAGCCTCGACCCCAATGCCGTGCAGGCCTGGCTGCGCAGCCTCACCGACCTACGGCTGACGCTCGCCGACCGGTTGCAGGTCTCCGCCGACGGAGTCGTCCACCTCGAGGGTGAAGACGCACCGTTTTTGCGCGAACTTTATGACTGGCTCGGCATGCTGCAGGAAGAACTCGTCTACGCGATCGACGTGTGACCTCGGCGACGAGCTGACCCATCGGCGTTCTCGGCCAACAGATCTCGGGCAGCGATACCGATCACGGCGCTGTAGGTAGGGTAAGCGAAGCGCACTTTGGCCAGCGTGGCCACGTCGATTCCAGCGGCCATCGCCGTGGTGACCGACTGAATAACCTCCACGGCGTTCTCACCGACCGCGTGAGCACCCAGAATGAGCTCACGCCGACGATCGGTGATGAGTTTGAGAAATCCACGTTGGCGATCGTCGATCACAGCACGATCCAGCCGCGAGAACGGTACCACCGCCACCACACACAGCTCGTCGCGACGCCGGGCCTCCACCTCGGACAGGCCAACGCCAGCGTAATCGGGATCCGTGAACCCGCCCGCCGGAAGCAAATGGTGCGCGGTTCGCCGGTTGGCATCCAAAACGGCGTTCTCGGCTGCTGCCTCTCCCTCGGACTGTGCAGCTTGCACCAGCATGTCCCGGCCGTTGGCATCGCCGACGGCGAAGATGTGCGGCACCGAGCTGCGAAAATACGCATCGACAGGGATAGAAGATCGGCTCGTAACGACGCCGGCTGCTTCCAGACCCAGGTCGTCGACATCCGCTGGCCAGCCGGTTGCCATAATCACGGCGTCGAAGCTGCCTGACACGTCGTGCCCGTGCTCGCGCCAGGTCAGCGTGATCGAGCCGTCCGCGGCACGATCGAGCCCGGCGACACCGTCAATGCCGAGGTGGACGGCGACCCCCTGTTCGACGAAGGCCTCCGCGACGGCCTGCGAGACGGACTCATCGGAGGTGGCGAGTACCCGGTCGGCCACGTCGAGCAGCGTCACGGTTGAACCGAAAGAATTGAACACGGTGACCAGTTGAGCGCCGGTGTTGCCGCCGCCGATAACCGCCAGCCGATCGGGAACTCGAGGCAGGTCGAGCACGTGTTCGGGCACTACCGCCAGTTCAGCTCCCGGCACCGGAAGACGGCGAGAATGACCTCCCACGCACACCACGACAGTGTCGGCCGAAATTGTGCGCCCGGTGTCGAGCTTGAGCGTGAAGGCATCTACAAAGCGAGCGCGCCCCTCCAGGATGAGATGAACGCCGGCATCGGCAAATCGGGTGGCCTCACCCTTCATGGAACGAACCCGGTCCACGGTTTCCCGTACTCGGGCGACCGTGGCGGGCCAGTCGATGGGGCGTTCAGTCACGGAGATGCCATAAGCGTCGGCCGTTCGGATCTCTCGCATGAGTCTTGCGGTTTTGGCGAGAACGCGAGTCGGCACGCATCCGGTGTTCACACACGTGCCCCCCAGGCGATCAGCCTCACAGATGGCGACGGATGCTCCAAGCTCGGCGGCGCGCAGTGCTGCAGCGGCTCCGGCCGGGCCGGCACCGATCACGACGACGTCGAAATGATCGCGTCCGAGCACGCGTGAATCGGGAGCCGGGTTGGCGGCTGACTTCGTGTGCGCGAAGATTGGGGTCGTAGTCATCTCGGTCTCCCCCCGTCGAAAGGTGCCTAAATCCTGACAGTGTCGGCTGGGAATCAACCGGTGCCGACACCCTGTTTCTACACGAAATCTCATCATCATGGTGGGTTCAGTTTGGTGGGCAGAGTGTGCGGTAGCCTACTTTGTGAACCCGCTATTACCGTGTGCTCAAGGCCGCACGCACGGCTCGACTTGGCCCGCGACGGAGACCCATGGACCTCAGCACTGTGACGCACGTCACCTCCGCTCGACAGCGGAGCGACCTCGCCGCGCTCGGTCCGACCGTCGTGCCGCTGGCCGGCGGATCCGAGCTGTTCGCCGACCCGCGCGCCCACCTCAGGGGTTTGGTCGACCTGCACACCTTCGGGTGGCGCGCGCTGACCATCACGGACGACGGCCTCGAGATTGCCGCGACCTGCACCTTCACCGAACTCTCCCAGTTGCCGATGCGGGAGGGCTGGGCGGCGCATCCGCTGTTCTATCAGTGCTGCACGGCCCTGTTCGGCTCGTTCAAGGTCTGGAATGTTGCCACGATCGGCGGCAACCTGGCCACCTCTCTGCCGGCTGGCCCCATGATCACTCTCGCCGTCGCGCTCGACGCGGAGGTTCTGGTCTGGCGTGCTGGTGGGCGCGATGAGGTCGTTCCGGCCCGTTCGTTTGTCACGGGAAACATGACCAACGTGCTCGCACCCGGTGATGTGTTGCGCTCTATTCACGTTCCGCTCGCCGCGTTGCAGTCGCAGACGGCATATCGCAAGATCGCCCTGTCGCCGCTCGGACGCTCGGGCGCGGTGCTCGCCGGGCGGCTCGATGCCGACGGTCTGTTCGTGCTCACGGTCACGGCGGCGACGCTGCATCCGGTGCAATTGCGGTACCCGGAGCTACCCGCCGCCGAGGTGCTGGCCGGCGATATTGCCGCGATCGACTGCTGGTTCACGGATGCCCACGGCGCCGCCGACTGGCGACGTGCGATGGGACTGTTGCTCGGCGAAGAAATTCGCGCTGAACTTGTTGGAGGTCTCGCATGACGCTGGAACGGGTCGCAACGGTCGGCACGGTCCTTTTCGAGGTCAACGGCAGCCCGGTCGAGGCGACGCCCCAACCCGGCCAGTGCCTGCGCACCCTGCTGCGCGACCACGAACACTTCGAGGTGAAGAAGGGCTGCGACACCGGCGACTGCGGCGCCTGCACGGTTCAGGTCGACGGCACGCCCGTGCACTCCTGCATCTACCCGGCCTACCGGGCAGCCGGCAAGCAGATCACGACCGCGGCCGGCCTCGGCCAGCCCGGCAACCTCGCGCCGGTGCAGCAGCGCTTCGTCGACGCCGCCGGGTTTCAGTGCGGCTTCTGCACACCCGGCATGGTCGTCACCGCCGCCGCCATCGAAGCGGATGCCGACACCACCCGTGCAAACGGCGTCGACGCCAGCTTGAGCACCGACCCCGACGAACTTCCCCGCCTGCTCAAGGGAAACCTCTGCCGCTGCACCGGTTACCGTTCGATCAATGACGCCATTCGCGGCCAGCACACCCCGCCGGCGGGCTCCTGCCACGTCGCCCCGGAGCGCGAGCACGCCGAAACGTCCAGCCTCGGACCGGTGCGCACGACCGGCCGGGCCACTCCCGAGCCGGCTTCGGCTGGTGCGGGTTCGACCGGATCGGCCTCGACCGGACGGGTCAGGGCGAGCGAGTCCACGACGGGACACTCCACCACGAGCCGCACGATCGGCCCGGTTGGCACCTCCGCCGGCGCGATCGCCGGGGAGCGCGTCGTGAGCGGGCTCGAGCCGTACACCCTCGACGTTTCCGTTGCCGGACTGCTGCACCTCGCGGTGCTCGGGAGTCCGCACGCGCACGCGCGCATCCGCTCCCTTGATGCGTCGAAAGCAGCCAGGCTGCCCGGGGTGCACCGCGTGCTCACCCATGCCGACTCCCCCACGACCCTGTTTTCGACCGCGCGGCACGAGAGCCGGTTCGACGACCCCGACGACACCCTGATCTTCGACCAGACCCTGCGTTTTCGCGGGCAGCGCGTGGCAGCGGTCGTCGCCGACTCGGTCGCGATCGCCGAGGCCGCCTGCCGACTGATCGACGTCGAGTACGAGGTGCTCGATGCCGTATTCGACCCTCGGCTGGCTGCCCTGCCGGGTGCCCCGCTGGTGCACGGCGACAAGGACCCGGTCGTGTCACGACTGGCCGACCCGGGGCGCAACCTCGTCGCCGAACTGCACGGCGAATTCGGTGACGTTGCGGCCGGACTCGCCGAGGCGACCACCGTTATCTCGGGCAGCTGGCAGACCCAACGCATTTCGCACACCCACCTCGAAACCCACGGCACGATCGGCTGGATCGACGGCGACCGGCTGGTGCTGCGCACGAGCTCGCAGGTTCCGTTTTTGGTGCAGAAGGAGATCTGCCGGCTGTTCGACCTCGACCCGGCCGGAGTGCGGGTGTTCACGGCCCGGGTCGGCGGCGGTTTCGGCGGCAAGCAGGAGCTGCTCACCGAAGACCTCGTCACCCTCGCAGTACTCAGTACCGGCCAGCCGGTACAGTACGAATTCACCCGCACCGACGAGCTCACGATCGCCCCGGTGCGGCATCCGTTTGCGATCGACGTGACCCTCGGCGCCACGGCCGATGGCCGCCTCACCGCCCTGAAACTGAGCGTGCTCGCCGACACCGGCGCCTATGGCAACCACGGCCCGGGCGTGATGTTCCACGGCACGAATGAGTCCGTCGCGCTCTACAACGTGCCCAACAAAAGAGTGGATGCCCAGAGCGTCTACACGAACAACCCGCCGTCGGGCGCCTTCCGCGGCTACGGCCTCGGCCAGATTATCTTCGCGATCGAAAGCGCGCTCGACGACCTGGCCCGGGAACTCGAGATGGACCCGTTCGAACTGCGCCGACTCAATTCGGTGCAGCCCGGCGACCCGCTCGTGGTCACGCACGAGGAAGGGCCCGACCTCGTCTTCGGAAGCTACGGCCTCGACCAGTGCCTCGACCTCGCCGAGTCGGCGCTGGGGCGCGGCAACCGGGCCGTCGTTCCGGTCGGTGCAAAGTGGAAAGTCGGCTCCGGCATGGCGTCGTCGATGATCGCGACCACGCCGCCACGCGGCCACCGCTCGCAGGCATCCGTTCAGCTACTTGCTGGCGGACGCTATCTGGTGCGGGTCGGCACGACCGAGTTCGGCAACGGCACTACGACCGTGCACGCGCAGATCGCGGCGACGGCGCTGCACACGTCTGTCGACCGCATCGATTTGGTGCACTCCGACACGGATGCTGCCGGTTACGATTCCGGCGCGTTCGGCTCGGCCGGGGTCGTCGTCGCCGGCAAAGCCGTGCTCGCCGCGGCGACCGCGCTGGCCGAATCCCTGGTCGGGGCAGCGGCATCGTGCAGCGGTCTCAGTGAGGTGGATTGGCAGCTTGAACGGGAGGGGCTGCGTGCGACGGGTGCGGTCGTCACCCTGGACGACCTCGCAGCCTGGGCCGCGGCCAACGACGTCGACCTCACAGCGATGCGCCGCGAAGACGGAGCGCTGCGCTCGCTCGCCTTCAACGTGCACGCGTTTCGAGTGGCCGTGAACACCGACACCGGCGAGGTGCGCATTCTGCAGTCGATCCAGGCCGCCGATGCCGGCTTCGTGATGAACCCCGAGCAGTGTCGCGGACAGATCGAAGGCGGAGTCGCGCAGGCGCTCGGCACCGCCCTGTTCGAAGAGATCGTGCTCGACGGCGCCGGAGCGGTGACGACGCGGGTGCTGCGCAACTACCACGTGCCCCAGCTCGTGGATCTGCCGGTCACCGAGGTGTACTTTGCCGAAAGCCACGACGTGCTCGGGCCCTTCGGTGCCAAGTCGATGAGCGAGTCAACCTACAACCCGGTCGCGCCGGCGCTGGCCAATGCGATACGCGACGCGATCGGCATCCGTCCGACCGAGTTGCCCATGTCCCGTGACCGGATCTGGCGTCTGCTGCACGGCTGAGCGGATGCGCGGCCCGGCTCGAGCAGGGTAGCTCGCGCCGATCGATGGCGGTCTCGGCCAGCTCGACCAACGCAGCGGGTCGCGGCCCCGAAACCGGCTCGCGCCAGTCGATGGCGGTCTCGGCCACCGGACAGGCGGCCGACCCGAGCGAGCCGACCATCTCGCTGATCGAGCTCGCCGCGATCACCATACGACCGACCGCCGCAATCTCAACGAACGCGGGGCAGCTCTCCCGCGACCTGCCGGGCCGCATATTTCGGCGGGATCACGCGGCGTATCAGGCAGGTTTCCGAACCCTCGAATGGGACGAATCCGATTTCAGTAGGATAAAAACAGGCTTTACGCGGCACGTTGCAGACACCATGCCGGCCGGGAACTCGCATAACGGGCTGGTCGAGAACATACCGGCAGGACAACGAGAAATCTCGCCGCAAACGGTCAAAATTGCCGATTTCGACGCCAGAACACGATAATATCCGTAGATATGTACGAATCAACGGGTAGCGCGGTCTTTCGCGGCCACATTTTTCACATAGCCGGCGCTCCCACAGTGGCGCAGGCCCATTCGCAGCTCGTTTCGGTGCCCGACGGGGCCCTCGTCACGGCCGACGACGGCACGATCGCCTGGGTCGGCCCCTTCAACGAGCTGCCGGCCGCGTTCACTGCACTGCCGGTGACCCGAACCGGGTTCATCCTGCCGGGTTTCGTCGACACCCACATTCATTTTCCGCAGACCTACACAACGGATGCTTACGGTGGCGGCCAGCTGCTCGAATGGCTCGACGAGTGCGTCTTCCCGGCCGAGTCGCGGCTGGAAGACCCGGGTTTTGCCCGGCAGGTGGCGCGCGATTTCACGCGGCGGCGGGCATCCGTCGGTACGACCAGCGCCCTCGTGTTCGGCTCGGCGTTTGCGCCGGCTCAGGACGCCCTGTTCGAAGAAACGCAGAAGGCCGGCCTTCGCTTGGTGAGCGGGCGCGGCATCCAGACCGTCGGCACCGACTCCGCCAAGGCGCTGATCACGAGCGAGCAGGCCGCGATCGAGCTCACGGCGGCCGAAATCGACCGTTGGCACGCCGTCGACACCGGTGACGCCCAGACCGCGCTGCTGCAGGTCGCGATCGTGCCCCGGTTCAGTCTGTCAGTGACGCCGACAACCCTCGCAGGCCTCGGCGAGCTCTACGACTCGGTGCGCGGGCGAGGCGTGTACTTTCACAGTCACCTCAACGAAAACGACCGGCCGGGCACGGGAGAGATCGACGCGGTGCGCTCGGTGTTCGGCACGAAAACCTACCTCGACACCTACGACGGATGCTTCCTGCCGGGCTCCGCCCGCGGCGGCTCGTCGCTGCTTGGCCGCCGCAGCATCCTCGCCCACGCCGTGCACTGCCAGAATTCGGAGCTCGCCCGCCTCGCCGACACCGGCACGTCGATCGCGCACTGCCCGACCTCGCAGGCGTTCCTCGGCTCCGGCACCATGCCGTGGCGGCGCACGACCGGGTTCGGGGTGAACGTCGCGATTGGAACGGATGTCGGTGGCGGCGACGAATGGCTCGTCGCGCGGGTGCTCAACGACTGCTACAAATCGCACCTGTCCGAGCCCGGCGACGCCGGAGTGGCACTCGACCCGGCCGCGCTGCTGTTCACCGGCACACTCGCCGGGGCCCGCGCGCTCGATATGGAGGCCCGATTCGGCAACTTCGACCTCGGCAAGGATGCGGATTTTCTGCTGATCGACCCGGACCGCTGGGAACCGCTCGCACTCGTGCTGGCGAACGCCGTGCGCGCCGACGACGCGGTGCTGGCCGCCGAGCAGACCCTGTTCGCGCTGCTGCTCGCCCTGCGCGAGCCCGCGATCACCGGGGTTTACGTTCGTGGCCGCCGGGTGAGCGTGGAGTAGTCGAGCCGGGTAGCGCATCCGCTCGTCAAGCCGTGAGTTTCAGCCCATTTTTCGTGATTTTGAGGCCAAGTCTCACGGCTCGGCACGGGTCAGCTACCGCGATGGTGGAGTACGCGAACGGGGCGAGCAGCAGGGCCACGTGATAGTGCTCCGACAGGTCGGCGGTCGCAGAGCGCTGGGGCGGCGAGAGTCAGCATGGGGCCCACTTACCTCACCACGGCGCCTCGAGTTCGTCGAGATCGTCGTAGATGCTGGTGATGGCCGCGATGCGGGTGCGGGTCACGCGCACGTGCGCGCCCATGGCGCCGGTCGCGAGCAGGTTGATCAGGCTCATCGCGGTGGCATAACTGTCGAATGCGCTGGCGCTGTCGATCGGGCATTCGAGCCAGACGGCGGCGCCGTCGGCGTGCCGCCGGGCGGAGGAGTCGGCGATCAGCACGAGGGGAATCCCGCGCCGCTCGATCGCCGCGACCAGCTGCCCGAACCCGGCCGTGCGGCGCCGGAATCCGAACAATACGACGACATCGTGCGCGCCGAGCCCGGCCAGATCCTCACCGATCGACTGCCCGGGCAACGGCGCGAGCCGCACATTGTCGCAGGCCTGGGCGAGCTGCTGACGCAGGTGCAGGGCGAGCGGGTAGCTGTTGCGCAGCCCGATCACGACGACGTTGCCGGCGTGCGCGATCAGCCGCGCCGCGGCATCCAGCCGGCCGTCTTCGAGATTCTGCAGCAGCTGGCGCAGGTTCTCCTGCTCCCCCGCAAGGTGCGCCGCGAGGCGCGACGGCGTTCCAGCGGATGCCCCCGGCCCGCCCACCGGGGCCCCGTTGCGGCGCAGGGTACGCGCGTGTTCGCGCACCTCGGCCGAATCCTGAAAGCCGAGCCGGCGGAACAGCCGCGACACGGTCGCCTTGGAGACCCCGCTGAGCCGGGCCAGTTCGGTGGCGTTGTAGACGGCCAGGTCGCTCAGATGATCGAGGATGAAGTCCGCCACCCGCTGCTCCTGCGGCGACAAGTCGCCGTACTGCCCGTCGATGCGCTGTCCGATGTTCATGGTGGCGGTCACTGCGCTGCCGGGTCGGTGTCGAGCCGGTCGGACGCGCACCGGTCGGCTTCGCGCAGGTCTGACGTGTGCCGGTCCGAATCGTGCCGGTCGGAATCGTGCCAGTCCGAATCGTGCCGGTCGGAGCGATTCTGGTCTGGGTCGTACCCACCGGTATGCCGTCCGGTGGCTCGGCCACTCCGGTCGGAATCACCGCGAAAATCGAGCAGACCGCAGGCCCGCGCATCGAACTCGGAATCCATCTCCTCGGCGTCATACTGCTCGGCCAGGGCGAGCACTGCGGCCTCGAAGGAATCGAGCGCCAGCGCCACATCGGCCTCGGTGACCGACTCGTCGGGGTGGTGGCTGACGCCGCCGCGACACCGTACGAGCAGCATGCCGATGTCGGTCAGCGCCGCCAGCGCCATGGCGTCATGCCCGGCCATCGAAAACGGGGTCGGCGGCAGGCCGCCATCGCGAGCGTCGGAATGCGCGGCGGCCCCCTCGATCACGAGGTTGAACCGCCGGGCCCCGGCGATCGAGGAGGCGACGCCGAGGGCGAGGCCGCTGTCGTCGAGCACCGGACCCTGTTCGATGTGCGCCTCGAGGTCGCCGATGAGGTTGGCCGGAGTTCGCGCGGCTGCACCGATCAACGCCGGATCCAGCCCGAACGACCGGTAGGCCGCCTCGAGGCGCACACCGTTCCGGTCGCGCAACTCCCACGACTCGGCCTGCCAGGTTCCGGCGAGGGCACGGCTGCCCAGCACCGCGGTGCGTTCGGCCACAGCCACGGCGCGCAGCACCCGGGGAGCGGCGTCGATCGGGCCCGGACCCAGGAGAAGCCGCGCTGGCGGGTTGATCGGAAGGCTGGAAATGTGTTTCACTCCCTCGGCATGGTGAAACCAAAGTTTCAGGTGGCCAGTTTAGGCAGCAGAGGTTTCCGGCGCGTTACGTACCTGTCGCAGCTGCCATCCTGGGCCTGAAAATCGAACGAGTACGAGCTTCCGGACTCGATGTCGCGCACTAGGCATCCAGAGTCCAGCGGAATGTGACGACCCTTTTCGCGTTATTTCGTTCCCGAACCCGGGGGTGTTGTCACTCGATGCTCGCTGTGATCTACCACGTCTGGTTCCGCTCGCAGGGCGTCGGCGATCTCTTCCTCCGGACGCGGCGCGATGGTCTGGTCGACCTCGAGCTGTGGGATGGAAGGCTCACCCGGGCCGGGAACGTGGCGCTGAGGGGAATGTTCGAAGTGGAGGGACACGGCGAATCCTTCGGTCGGTAACATTCACAGCGTATGCGATTTTACGGCGGAGTAGCCAGGTTTCGAGCACATCGCTACGGCTGCGATCAGCCTGTGCCACCCAACGTCAAGGATCTCGTCGCCGGAGTCCCTGGTGAGCACACCCACGTCGCGCGCAGGGCTGGAGTGGGCGGGGCAGAGCCAGGGACACATCCGCTCGCCGAGCCGTGAGTCTTGGGGCCAAAACGGCACAAAACAGGCCCAAACCTCACGTCTCGGAGCCCGAAACTCACGGCTCGGCGGAGCCCCGTAGTTGAACATGGCGCCACGCCTCGGCTCGTGAACCCTACGATGGCAGACATGCACAAGCCGCCAGCACCCAACCACGTGGCCGGACTCGTGCTCGCCGCTGGTGCTGGCTCCCGCTATGGCATGCCCAAGGCGCTCGTGCACGATGCCTCTGGCCGATCTTGGCTGCAGAACGCCGTCGACGTGCTCGCGGCCGCCGGGTGTTCCCCGGTCATCGTCGTGCTCGGCGCTCGCGGTGCCGAGGCCGCGGCGCTGCTCAAAACGGATCCCTTGGCCTCAAGGGACGATGCGCGAGCCCGCAGCACGAACCGGCCAACAGCATCCGTTTTGGTCGTGCAGGCCGACGATTGGGCCGAAGGACTCTCGGCCTCCCTGCGCGCCGGCCTGCGCTGCGCCCTCGACCACCCCGAGCTCACGGCTATCGCGGTCGTTCCCGTTGACGTACCCGATCTGAACGCGGCGACGGTGGCTCGCCTGATCGGCAGGACCAACGAGACGACGGATGCGCCCGGCTCCGCCGTCGCGTCGGCCGGCACACTGCGTCAGGCCCGGTTTACCGGCCAGCCGGGGCATCCCGTGGTGATCGGCCGGTCGCACTGGGCGTCCCTCCTCGAGACTCTCGCCGGCGATTCCGGCGCGCGACCCTATCTGCGCGCGCACGACGTCGAAGCGGTCGAGTGTGGCGACCTCGGCACCGGGGCCGACGTCGACCGGCCCCGCGAACCACCGGGCCCACCTTCGGAACATGGGCCCATGATCTAACCTGGGCCCACGTTCCGGGCCCGGAACAAATGGTGAGGTCCCGAACCCTCGTGGCTCAACGAAACTGAGCCTGAACTACCCCCGCGCCACCACCCGCGTCAGCGCCGCGTAGGCACGCGCCGCGCCCGGCTGCACGGTCAGCGACACCGCGAGGGCGTCGAGACGGGCGCGCGTTTCGCCGGCGAGGTGCAGCATCCGCTCACAGGCGTCGCGCAACGCGAGAACGGTTGCGGTATTGGGGGGCAGCGAGGTGCCGAAGCCCGCCGCGTCGAGGGCGGCCGCGCCGGCGAACTGGTCCGTGGAGAACGGCAGCACAACGAGCGGCACGCCTGCCGTCATCGCCTCAGTCACCGAATTGTTGCCCCCGTGCGTCACCGCGAGCACGGCCTCCTGCAGCAGGCGCACCTGCGGCAGAAACCCGCGCACCAGCCAGGAATCAGGAATGGGGCCGAGCGTGGCGGGGTCGGTCGCTCCGACAGCCATGGCCACCCGCACCGGCAGCCCGCTCAGGGCCTCGGCGACGCGCGCGAGCACATCACCGCGCACCGAGAGAAAACTTCCGAAGCTCACGTAGACGACGGGCCGAGAATCCGCCGCCAGCCAGGCTTCAACCTCGGGGTCGACGGCCTCGGAGCGCACCGCCGAACCGAGAAACCGGTGGGGTGGAAGCTGGTCCGTGCGCGCCGACGAGTGCAGTTCGCCCGGATAGTTGAGCAGCAGCAGGTCCCCGCACTCCTGAAAGGCATCGAGGGTCGGTGCCGCGGACGGATCGAGTTCAAAAAGCGCGTCGTTCCACTGAGCGGTGAACGAGTCGCGAACGGCCGCACACTGCAGCTCGAGCAGCGCCAACTCGCCAACGTCGGGCGAGAACTCGGCGGGCCAGGCCGGCGGGTAACCGTAGATCTCCGAGCCGACGGGCAGGGCAGACGGATGCCCGAGCACCACATCGGCGTGCGGCACGCCCGCACTGAGTAGCCCGAGCCGGGCGCTGAAGGCGAGGTGGTCAACGATCACCTGGTCGGGCTGCACTCGTTCGACGATGCGCTGCACCTCGCGGGCGATCGCGACCGGGTTATAGAGCAGGTCGCTGCTGCGGGCCTCAGCCTGAAAGAGCAGCGTATCGACCATTCCGCGGCGGGTGGCGTCGAAAAACCCGCGCAGGGCGTCATCTTCGCCGGCGGGCTGCTGCTTGACCCGGATGGTGCCGGGGTTGGAACCGCGGCCCAGCTGCAGGTTCTCCCGTTCGAACCCGAACGCGGCCACAATGTCGGCCGTTGCCGGTCCGCTCGCCACCACGACGCGTTCGCCGGCCTGCGCCCAAGCGGTGCCGAGCGTCGCGAGCGGGTACAGGTGCGAGGCGTAGTCGGGGCTAATGATGAGCAGGGTCATGAGACGCTCAGCTCCCAGGCGACCGGCTCGGTCGCCACGGCGACGTCCCGGTAGACCGAACCGAGTGTGCTCGCCATGGCTTCGATCGTGAAGTTGTCGGCCACCATGCGCCGGGCCAGGTCGGCGTACTCGCCGCCGTGCACTCCGGCCGCCACGGCGAGGGCATCGCGGATGCCAAAACCGAGAGCCTGCGCGTCGCCGGTGTCGACCAGAAAACCGGTCACGCCATTCTCGACGTAGGTGGCCGGTCCGCCGCCGTTCGGCGCGACGACCGCGAGGCCGGTCGCCATCGCCTCGAGCAGCGCGATGCCGAACTCCTCCTTCATGCTCGCGCAGACATACACACCGAACGGCGCAGCGAGCCCGGGGCGGCCGTAGCGGATCGCGGCCAGCCAGCGGGCGACCGTGTCGTTGGCGCGATGCCCGGCCAGGAGCAGGCCGTGGGCCGCAGCGTCGTCACGATTCGCGCCAGACAGGGAACGGGCCATGCGCGCCAGCTCAATGCCCTCATCAAAGGACGGATGCTCCAAATCACCGCCCACAATCAGCAGGTTGCAGCGCTCCTGCAGGGTCGGGTCCCCGGTCCAGGCTTCGACCAGGGCCGCCATTCCCTTGACGCGGTGCAGCCGGCCGACGCTGATCAGCAGCGGCAGTCCGCGCCGGGACGGCGGAAGGGTGCCCAGCAGCGCGTCGAGCTGGTCGAAGGCAAGCGCGGCGGACGCAGCGCGAGCATCGTCCATATTCGTGCGGTCGATGCGGTCAAGGTCGTGGTCGTGGTCGTGGTCGAAGTGATCATTCGGGTCCTGATCGTGGCTGAGGTCGTCGTCGCTGGCGACCAAACCGCTCACGCCGGACTGGCTAAGCGATGCCAGGGCATCCGTTCGGGCACGGTCGATCACCGCGAGGTCGATACCCTCCGGAATGACCGAGTGTCGTTCCGGGTGTGCGTCAATGTCGATTCCAATCAGGCGCTCAATGTCCTGCTGCAGGTGCGGGCGCGGAAAAAGCACGGTGTGCGCGGCATCCGCGGCGAGTCGCTGCACCAGGCGGGCACGAAACCAGAAATGTTCGACCGCATCAACCTCGCCGAAGTTCGTTCGGGTGAGCGCGCCACTCGATTCGAGCGAGTCGATCACGCCGTGCGGGTCGGGGGCCACGGTGAAGACGACCGGAATGTCCAGGTCGCGGGCTACGGTCGCGGCGGCGAGGCTGCCGACATCGGCCATGCGGAGGTGAATCGCGTCGACGACTCCGGCCGAGCGCAGGATGCGCCGAATGCCGCGTTGCGCTGCGACCCGCCGAGGCCAGGAGTCGATCGACGGCACCGGACCACCGACGAACGGAACCGCCGCGAAGGAGTGCCCGCGCCGGGTCGCTCCGACGTCGGCCAGTCCATCAAGCGCTGACTCGTGGCTGCCGCGGGACATGGTGATGACCCGATCGACCCGATCTTCGCGGCCCGTCCCGAGACGGCTTCCGACAAACGGCGCACGCAAAGCGGATGCCGCGGCGCTCTCCGTTCCTCTGCCTCGGCCGGCCGGCTCGGCGACGAGGGCGTCACCGAGCCGCACCAGCAGGGTCGCGATGCCGCCGTTGTCGCCAGCACCGACCTGGGAAAGTTCACCATCGATGTCGGCATGCAGAAAGAGCTGAGCGATCGTGGCGCCCTGGCGCCAGGGCGGGGGTGGTGCGGTCGTCGCCGTCAGGTCGAACAGGGCCAGCCGGGCAACGGCGGCGAGTTCGCTCGCATTGTCGTCCTGAGAGAGGACGCTCAGTAATTCGAGCACAGCTTCGCTCGGGGATCGGTCACCCAGGCCGGCGATGGCGGCGGCGCGAGCGGGCAGGCTCTCGGCACGGTCCGTGGCCACCCGACGCAGCAACCGCTCGGGAATGCGGCCAGGCATGAGGCCGATGGTCTCGATGAGGCGGGTGCGGGCATCCGTTTCGGTCATGCCGAGCAGGGAACCTTCGAGGAACAGGGCCACCTGATCGGCGGCCGAAGATCCCCACTGTTCCAGAGTGCGCTGGGCGAGCATGCCGGTAAAGCCGCCCTGCCGAACGAGCGTGACGAGGTCGGCGATGGCGTCATAGCGCGGCAGGCGGGTGCCGAAGGCCCAGGCGGAGTGCTCACGCAGAAAAGCCGAGTCGTGGTGCAGCAAGGCAACAAGCACCTCGTCAGCGGAGTCGTCGAAGACCTGGGCCAGGGCGTGCACTGCGGCGATGGCGGTGAGCTGGTCGCTCGGATCGGTCGCGGCTTGTGCCAGCAGGCGCACAGCCCGGGCGCCCCCATCGCGGCTGGCTGCCACGGTGAGGTCGTCGGCGCGTCGAATTCCCTCGAGCAGCGTTGCGGCGGATCGTTGTTCGTCGAGTGCGGTGTGGGTAGCCATTGACTGCTCCTTTTCGTTAAACTCGTCGAATCAATCGTGGCGATTCGGGGTTGCCACGAGCGAACATGGGTGAATTTCGGAACTTTGGGTGCGAGAGGTCGAGGATCCCGAACACGAAAGCGAACGAAACAGGTATAGCTAGCCTAGCTAGCTAATTCCCCATTCGCCATCATTGCATGAATGAGGGCGCCAGGGCTGACAGAGTGCCCTGATCGGTGCCGAGCACTCAAGACAAAAAAGAACCATGCCCCAGTGAATGGGGCATGGCTCTATCTGTTTATATCTGCAAATGTCGGGTTTAGCCGAACAGGGCCGTCACCTTCGCGAGTGTCTGAGAAATGCCAAAGGCCAGCGGGATCCCTACCAGCGCCCAAGCCACAATGACTTTTAGAACCTTCATGCGTGCGCCTTCCAAGCTGTTGCACCGACGAGCGGCTTTTCGGGTTCGTGAAAGTCGGTGTGAACCGGTCGCACGAAAAGGTTCGCCACAAAGCCAACAACGAGCAGCCCAACCATGGTGAGCAGGGCCGGCTGATAGGCCGCGGCAGTCAACTCACCCGGAGCGCCCTGAGCATCGAGGAACGAGTTGACAATGAGCGGACCGGCGATGCCGGCCGCTGACCAGGCCGTCAGCAGGCGACCATGGATGGCCCCCACCTGAAAGGTTCCGAACAAATCCCGCAGGTAGGCCGGAGCGGTAGCGAAACCGCCACCGTAAAAAGAAATGATGATGAAGGCCAGTACAACGTAGAGCGCCGTCGTACTCGATCCGACGAGCGCCAGCAGCACGTACAACACCATGCCAACGCCGAGGTACACCATGTAGATGTTCTTGCGTCCGGTCTTGTCCGACGTGGCCGACCAGGCGAATCGTCCGCCCATATTAGCGAGCGACAACAGGCCCACAAAGCCTCCGGCAACGGCCGCCGAGACCAGCGAGTTGCCGTCGCTCTGCCGGAAGAAGTCCTGGATCATCGGTGCGGCCTGCTCGAGAATGCCGATACCGGCCGTGACGTTGCAGAACAGGACGACCCAGAGCAGCCAGAACTGACGCGTGCGAATGGCGTTCCTGGCTGAAACGTGGTTGCTCGTGACGAGGGCCTTGACCCGCACCTTCGACGGATCGAAACCGGCCGGCACCCAATCAGCAGCTGGAACCTTGATCGTGAAAGCTCCGAACATCATGTACGCGAGATAGATCACGGCGAGGGTGAGAAAAAGCTTGCCCACGGAGTCGCCGCTCGCCACCCAGTTCGCTGCCCCGGAGTTGGGGTCATAGAAGCCGAGGAGCGCCGTCGACACTGGGCTGGCGATGAGGGCGCCGCCGCCGAAGCCCATGATGGCCATGCCGGTGGCGAGGCCCGGGCGGTCCGGAAACCACTTAATGAGCGTCGAAACGGGCGATATGTAGCCGATACCGAGGCCGATACCGCCGATGAAGCCGTAGCCGACATAGACCAGCCACAGCTGGTTCGTAAAGATTCCGAGCGAACCGATGAGGAATCCGCCCGACCAGAACAGAGCCGCGACGAACATGGCCTTGCGCGGCCCGTTGGTGTCGACCCAGGTACCCATGATGGCGGCCGACAGGCCGAGCATCACGATGGCGATTGAGAAGATCACCCCGATCTGCACCAGGCTGGCGTCAAAGTGCGCCACAAGCGCGGTCTTGTAAACACTCGTGGCGTAGGCCTGGCCAATGCAGAGGTGCACGGCGAGTGCGGCCGGCGGAATCAGCCAGCGGTTGAATCCGGGTGGGGCGATGGTGCGGTCTCGGTCGAGCCAGCTCATGGAGATATCCTTGCTGCCGGTATGGCGATAGCGACTCTGCTGTGCGTTTCGGCTGTCCACGATGGCCGTGGACGTACTCCGCAAACGGATTGACTTAACAGTCTGCGGAGGCAATCCTAGAGGATTCATCGAGCACATTTCGTTCCAAAATCTCGCCCATTTGGTAATTCGGGGGAATTCCCCCTGGCGGCAAGGCAGGATAGATATATGACACGTTCAGCACCTATCGACGACATCAACGAAAATAATCTTGTCGTCACCGCGCCCAAGACCCACGCTGCTGGCATCCAAGCCGTAGCGGTGGCGCTCGATCGGGGTATTGCCCAGGCTGGTCTCGTTCGCACCGCACGGTCGCTGCTGCGCCTCAACCAGCGCGATGGCACCGACTGTCCCGGATGCGCGTGGCCGGAATCCCAGGGACATCGCAAGACCGCAGAATTCTGCGAAAACGGCGCGAAGGCCGTCGCTGAAGAGAGCACGCTACGCACGGTGACGCCCGAGTTCTGGGCAGAGCATTCCATCGCCGAGCTCGCCACCAAGACCGAGTACTGGCTCGGAAACCAGGGCCGCATTACGCACCCCGTCGTCATCCGCCCGGGCGACACGCACTACTCGCAGATCTCCTGGGATGATGCTTTTGAGCTCATCGGTGAGCAGATTCGCGCCACGGTGCCCGACCGCACCGTCTTCTACACGTCTGGCCGCACCGCCAACGAGTCGGCGTTCATGTACCAGCTGTTCGCCAGGTCGATCGGCACCAATAACCTGCCCGACTGCTCCAATATGTGCCACGAGTCCTCCGGCTCAGCGCTGAACCCCACGATCGGCATCGGCAAGGGTACGGTCTCGCTCGAAGACATCCACCAGGCCGAACTCATTATGGTGGTCGGCCAGAACCCGGGCACCAACCACCCGCGCATGCTGTCGGCCTTGGCCGAATGCAAGGACAACGGCGGCAAGATTGTGGCCGTCAACCCTCTGCCCGAAGCGGGACTGTTCAACTTTATGGACCCGCAGACTCCGAAGGGCGTCGTCGGCAAGGGCACCAACCTGGCTGATGAGTTTCTGCAGATCAAGGTCGGCGGTGACCTGGCCCTGTTCCAGGCGCTCGGTCATCTGTTGCTCGAGGAGGAGGCCCGCGTACCGGGGTCGGTCATCGACCAAGAGTTCGTCGCCGCGAACACCGACGGAATCGAGGCCTATCGGGCCGCCCGATCGGTGATCGACTGGGCCGAAACGAAAAAGGCCACCGGCCTGGACCGTGCCGCGATCGAGACGGTGGCGCAACTGCTCATCGCGAGCAAGGCCACCATCATCTGCTGGGCGCTCGGACTGACCCAGCAGCCGCACTCGGTGAACACCCTCAAGGAGATCATCAACCTGTTGCTCCTGCAGGGCAACTTCGGCAAGCCCGGCGCAGGCGCCTGCCCGGTGCGCGGCCACTCCAACGTGCAGGGCGACCGCACCATGGGTGTGTGGGAAAAGCCGAAGGAGCCCATGCTCGCCGCCCTCGACGCCGAGTTCGGCATCGTATCCCCGCGGGAGCATGGCCTCGACTCCGTCGACACGGTGGATGCCTTCGTGCACGACCGCGTCGACGTGTTCGTCTCCATGGGCGGCAACTTCGCCCTGGCTTGCTCCGATACCGACCTGCTGGAGAAAGCCATGCAGCGCGTCGGTCTCACCGTGCATGTGTCGACCAAACCCAATCGCTCGCACGTTATGCACGGTTTGACCTCGCTCATCCTGCCGACGCTCGGCCGAACGGATACCGATGACAAGCATCCGTCGGGCCGCCAGGTGCTCTCAGTGGAAGACTCGATGTCGGTCGTTCGCACCACTCAGGGACGCCTCGAGCCGGTGTCTGAGCACCTCCTCGCCGAACCGGTGATCATTGCCCGCATGGCCAACGCCACGCTCGGAGAAGACCACCCGGTCGATTGGAAGGCGATGGCGGAAGACTACGACGTCGTTCGTGACCACATCTCCCGCGTCGTACCCGGCTTCGTCGACTTCAACGTTCGTCTCAAGACCAAGAATGGGTTCGTGCTGCCCAACCCGCCGCGCGATACGCGCAGCTTTGCCACCGATATTGGTCTAGCCCGGTTCACGGTGAGCCCGATCGAGTACCTGTCGGCGCCAGAGGGTCACTTGATTCTGCAGACCATCCGCAGCCATGACCAGTACAACACCACGTTCTACGGTCTTGACGACCGCTACCGCGGCATCAAGAACGGTCGTCGCGTCATCCTCATCCACGAAGACGATGTCACCGAGCTGGGCTTCGCCGACCGCGATATGGTCGACGTGATCAGCACGTACCGGGGCGTCGAGCGTCGAGCCAACACGTTCCGCCTCGTGGTCTATCCGACACCGCGCGGTTGCGCGGCTGCGTACTTTCCGGAGGCGAACGCACTCATGCACCGCGAGCTCGTGGCCCGCGAATCGAACACCCCTGGTTACAAGGCCATGACCGTGCGCTTCGTTCCGGCCGGCGCCGCTGCCTAGCCTGAGTCAGGCGGCCTGCTCGTCACTATGTGCGTCGATGATCCGGTCGCCGCCGGCATAGACGACCATGGAGTTGCCGCGGAGAAAGCCGACCAGGGTCATGCCGACCTCGACGGCGAACTCCGCGGCGAGTGACGAGGGCGCCGAGACCGCCGCGAGCACGGGAATGCCCGCCATCAGGGCCTTCTGGGTGAGTTCGAAACTCGCCCTGCTCGATACCATGAGCACCGTGCCGGTCAGCGGCAGCCTGTTCTCCTTGACCGCCCAGCCGATGACCTTGTCGACGGCGTTGTGCCGGCCGACGTCTTCGCGCAGCACGAGCATTTCGCCGGAAGCGGCATCGAACAGGCCGGCCGCGTGAATGCCGCCGGTCTTCTCGAACACGTTCTGCCCCGCGCGCAGCTTGTCGGGAAAAGTCGTGAGCAATTCGGCAGTCACTCGCACCGCGTCATCCGCTATCTCAAAGACTGATTTGGTGCGCACGGCATCGATGCTCTCCTTGCCGCACAGGCCACAGGAGCTGTTGGTGATGAGGGAGCGCTCCAAGCTCCGTTCCGGTGGCGCGACGCCGGCACCGAGGGTGACGTCCAGCACGTTATAGGTGTTGACCCCGTCGATCGCCCCAGCGCAGTAGCGGGCCGAATTAAAATCGTCGCCCTGCGTGATGACGCCCTCCGAGACGAGAAACCCCGCCGCAAGGTCGATGTCGTTACCCGGGGTACGCATCGTGACGGCAAGGCGGCGGCCGTTCACTCGAATTTCCAGCGGTTCTTCGACCGCAAGCAGGTCCTCGCCAGCCAGAGGCTGGGCACCGACGGTGATTCGGGTAATTTTGCGTCGCGCGGTAATTCTGTTCATTCTTAAAGTCTCCCACGCTGGTGCCGGTACCGCACTCCAGCCTTGCCGATTAGCCGCCGATGTAGGACATTTCGATTTTCTTGGCACCAGACGCCCGCAGCTCGCTGGTCTTCGCGCTCCGCAGCTGCGAATAGCGGTCGGTGCGCTCCCGCCAGAGGTGCGCCATGACGGTGGAGAGTTCCGCGTCGGAGCATCCGCCGCGCATGAGCGCCCGCAGGTCGTGGCCCTCGGTGGCGAACAGGCAGGTGAACAGCTTGCCATCGGTCGACACGCGGGCGCGCGAGCAGGTCTGGCAGAAGTTCTGGGTGACGCTCGAGATGACGCCGATCTCGCCGCCGCCGTCCTGGTAGCGCCAGCGGCGGGAGGTCTCGCCGCTGTAGTTCGGGGCGATCTCTTCAAGCGGCAGCTCGGCGTGGATGCGCGCGATCACGTCCTTCGACGGAACGACGGCGCCCATCTCCCAGCCGTTGCTCGAACCGACGTCCATAAACTCGATGAACCGCAGAATGTAGGGGGTGTCCTTGAAATGCCGGGCCATGGCGACGATGTCCTGGTCGTTCTTGCCGCGCTGCACGACCATGTTGACCTTGATCGGGCCGAGGCCGACGGCTTCGGCCACGTCGATGCCGTGCAGCACCTTCGCGACCGGAAACTTCACGTCGTTCATGGTGCGAAACGTGGTGTCGTCGAGCGAGTCGAGCGACACCGTGACGCGCTTCAGGCCGGCATCCTTGAGCGCCTGCGCCTTCACGGCCAGCGCCGACCCGTTCGTGGTCAGGGCAATGTCGATCTCACGGCCGTCGGGGGTGCGCAGCTCGGCCAGCAGGGCGATGAGGTCTTCAAGTCCCCTACGCAGCAGTGGTTCACCGCCGGTCAGCCGAATCTTCTCAACGCCATGGGCGACGGCCACGCGCGCGAGCCGGGTGAGTTCCTCGAAGCTGAGCAGTTCGTCGTGTTCCATGAACGCGAAGTCCCGGCCGAAGATCTCCTTCGGCATGCAGTAGACGCAGCGAAAGTTGCAGCGGTCGGTGACGCTGAGGCGCAGGTCGTGCAACGGCCGGTTCAGCCGGTCGGTCACGGTTCCGGTGGGCGTTTCCAGGTCCACCGGAATGTCCGAGCGCTCTCGATAGAAGCGCGGAGCTGGTTGTGCAAAGTCGGCGCCGGTCATGTTTCCACCCTAACCCCGCGCTCCGCACGGGGATACCGAGAACACCGGTTCTAAGCGGATGCCGCGGCTCGGGGCCTGAATCCGTGGCTAATTCAGGAATTTATTTCAATTTCTGAACGGATCCGACGCTATTCGCTCAGATTCGGGTCGGATTTCCTGAATAAGCCACGCGGCGCGCTGATGCTGATGCCCCCGATACAGGAATGGCCCGCCCGGGAGAATTCCCGGGCGGGCCATTCACCTATCTGCTGTTAGCCCTTGACGTAGCCGTTGGGGTTCAGCACGTACTTCGTCGCCGCGCCGGCGTCGAATTCGGCGTAGCCACGCGGGGCATCTTCGAGGCTGATGGCCTGGGCGTTGACAGCCTTGGCAATCTGTACCTTGTCGTGCAGGATCGCCGTCATCAGCTGGCGGTTGTACTTCATCACCGGGCACTGGCCGGTGGTGAACGACAGCGACTTGGCCCAGCCGAGGCCCAGCCGAATCGACAATGAGCCCACCTGAGCGGCCTTTTCCTTGGCGCCCGGGTCGCCCGTGACGTAGAGTCCGGGAATGCCGAGGGCACCGCCGGCGGCGGTGACCGTCATGAGCGAGTTGAGCACGGTGGCCGGAGCCTCGTGGTCGGCGTCCTTACCGTGGCCACGCGCCTCGAAGCCCACGGCGTCAACACCGGCGTCGACCTCTGGCACGCCGAGGATCTGTTCAATCTGCTCCCCCGGCTCGCCTTTGCTGAGGTCGATGGTCTCGCAGCCGAAGCTGCGGGCCTGCGCGAGACGATCCGCGTTCATATCACCGACAATGACGACGGCCGCACCGAGCAGCTGCGCCGAGACGGCGGCCGCGAGGCCCACCGGGCCGGCTCCGGCCACGTACACGGTCGTTCCGACGCCGGCACCGGCCGTGTAGGCCCCGTGGAATCCGGTCGGGAAAATGTCGGACAGCATGGTGAGGTCCATGATCTTTTCGAGCGCCTGGTCCCGGTCGGGAAACTTCAGCAGGTTCCAGTCGGCATAGGGAACCAGCACGTACTCGGCCTGGCCTCCCACCCAACCGCCCATGTCGACGTAACCATATGCACTACCCGGACGGTCCGGGTTGACGTTGAGGCAGATGCCGGTCTTGCGTTCCTTGCAGTTGCGACAGCGACCGCAGCTGATGTTGAACGGCACCGACACGATGTCGCCCACCTTGATGAATTCGACGTCGGGGCCAGCTTCGACCACTTCGCCGGTGATTTCGTGACCCAGCACCAGGTTCGGCGGTGCGGTCGTGCGGCCGCGCACCATGTGCTGGTCGGAGCCGCAGATATTGGTGGTCACGGTCTTGAGAATGACTCCGTGGGGCACCTTGCGTCCCACGTTTTCCGGGTTGACGCCCGGCCCGTCTTTCAGCTCGAAACTCGGGTAATCAATGTCGATTACCTCGACGACACCCGGGCTCTTGTAGGCAACTGCTCTGTTCCCCGTCATGAACTACCTTCCTGGTTTTACGCTGATCAGGATGATGTGTTGGGCACGACCCGATCGGCACTGGATGTTCCTGAACGCTGCGTGTGACGGCAGCTCCTCCACTCCATCACCGCTCAACTGAAATTACAATCAGCAAATTGCCAGTTCGCGCCCCCCTTTCAGGACTACGGCACGACCAGACCGGTGAGCGTCTCAGACCTTCCAGACCTGCACAACGGATGGCCGTGGACCGGTCCAGGCACCGGCCGGCACGGGTGCGCCGAGCGGAACGTAGTCGGGGAATCGGCTCGACTGGGCCGCCCAGCTGCCTCTTTCCCCCGGGTGCTGCACGGCGACGTAGACCATCGATTGCTCAGAGCGGATGACCGGACCGCAGGTTTCGGCCTCGCGCGGCACTGAGAGGAACTGCTGCACCCGGCCACGCTCGGGGCCGGTGAGCGGCACTTTGAACAGTCCGTCGCAGTATCCGATTGTGTTCGGCGCGCCGTCGGTGGAGATCCACAGGTTGCCCTGGACGTCGAAAGCCACGTTGTCGGGGCAGGAGATGGGCGACACCTTCTCTCTCGGAAAACCGGCGAAGTAGGTGCTCGTGTTCGTCGCGGGGTCTCCGCAAACCAGCAGCAGGTTCCAGTCAAAGGTCACCGAGGTCGCGTCAGAACCCGTTTCGGTGATCTCTACAATGTGGCCGTCACGGTTGGCCACCCGGGGGTTGGGCTCGGTGGCACCTTCCTGACCGAGCGCGCCGCGATCGGTGTTGTTGGTGCAGGCGACATAGATCTTGCCGGTCACCGGGCTCGGCTCGACGTCTTCGCAACGGTCCATTTTGGTGGCGCCGACGGCATCCGCTACCAGACGGGTGTTCACGAGGGCATCGTCGGTGCTGAAGCCAGGAACCTGGCAGACGCCGTCGATGACGAGCGCCACCCACTGACCGGTGCCGTCGAAGAGGCCGTCGGCGGGTAGCTGGCCGGTGCCGGTGATCTCGCGCTCTGGCGAGTTTCCAGTGAAGCGAGCCACGTAGAGGGATCCCCGGGTGAGCAGGGACTTGTTGTGGGTGCGTGCCTTCGGGCTCTTCTTCTTGTCGAAGCGATCGAAGGAGACAAACTTGTAGAGATAGTCGAAGCGCTCGTCGTCGCCCATGTAGGCGGCGACGTGGCCGGTCTTTCCGACGATGACATTGGCCCCCTCGTGCTTGAACCGGCCGAGCGCAGTGTGCTTGACCGGGGGCTCGTTCGGTGCCTCCGGATCGATCTCCACGATCCAGCCGAATCGGTTGGGCTCGTTCTCGTTGCCGGCGACGGTGGCGTCGAAGCGGTCGTCGATCTGCTCCCAGAGCCGACCGGTGGGGCGATTTGCCAGGCCGTAGCGGGCATCAGTTGTACTGGTGCCGTTCGTGCGGAAGTATCCGTTGAAGTTTTCTTCACCGGACAGCACCGTGCCCCAGGGTGTGGTGCCGCCGGCGCAGTTGCCGAGGGTGCCGAGCACGGTTCGGCCCGTCGGGTCCGCCGCGGTCTTCAGCAGGGCGCTTCCGGCGGCCGGGCCGGTGACGGTGAACGGTGTGCTCGCGGTGATGCGGCGGTTGAGGGGGTCACCCACGCGGTAGGTCCAGGGTTGGCCGGCGCGCTTCCGTTCGAGGGCGACCACGGACATGCCGTGGGCCATCATGGCCACGCGACGCTGCTCATCCGCTTCGACCGTAGTGAGCGCTGGCGAAAACATGATGCCCTCGTTGGTGTACTCGTGGTTGGTCACGAGGATGCCGGAGCGTCCCTTTGGTCCCTTGCTCTCGATGATGTCGAGGTAGTCATTGTTGTAGCCGAACTGGCGGGCCTGCAATGCGGCGCTCTGGTGTTCGGGGTCGAAACGATCGGTGGCGGCGAAGAGCGGGTCGCCCCAGCGGATGATCGGGTTCCAGGAATAGCCCGTCGGAACCACGAAAGAGTCAACGGCAGCCGGAACCGGAGCAATGGGGGCGAACGCGAGGCCTCGGCCAGCAGGACCGGCCGGGCCGCCCGGCACGGCCAGGGCGGGAGCGGGTTCGCCGGAACCGAGCAGGATGGCGGCGGCGCCGACGCCAACCCCCACGAGCAGGGAACGACGGCTCATGGCGGCCCCCACGATGTCGCGAAAGTAGTCGTTCGAGCTCTCATTGGGTACCGGGTGAAAGCAGGCATCCGCGCACTTGAGGTGGCAGGTGACGGCGCTGCGTTTGCCGAGGGTGTGCCCCTGCATGGGAAGGAGCGGAAGCAATGGCCGGTCGCGAGCGGGGGCGTGCTGGCGGGGGCCGGTGGATTCGTTGCTCAGCATGCGGGCGCTCCTCGTGGTCGTTTTGGTCCCCGAACTGGGGATAGAACCACTCTCTCGCTGTCCCCTCTCCGATTCACGACAGCCTTGTGGCCCGTTGGTGAACGGACCATGAACGCTCGGGGCCGCTAGCTTCTACAGAACGATGAGCCCGATCACCCACACGGCGGCGAAGCCGGCTACGCCCTGGATGGCGGTGGCCGGGGTGAGCGTGCGGTACGCGGTCGCGACCGGAATGCGGCTGAGCTGCGAGACGACCCAGAAGAAGCTGTCATTGGCGTGCGAGACGACCATGGCGCCGGCACCGATGGCCAGCACGGAGAGCACCTTGCCCAGGTCAGAGTCGAGGCCGAGCGCCGGCAGCAGCGGCAGGAGCAGCACGGAGGTGGTCACCATGGCAACCGTGGACGAGCCCTGGGCGGTCTTGAGCGCGGCCGAGATCAGGAACGGTACGGCCAGGCCAAGACCGAGCGTCGAGAGCGTGCTGCCGAGAAATTCGGTGAGGTCGGATGCCGCGAGAATGGCTCCAAAGGCAGCACCGGAGGCGGTGATCAGCAGAATGGGGGCAGAGATACGGATGCCCTCACTCACGCGTTCGCCGAACATCTCCAGTTTTCCCTTACCGCGCAGCAGAAACAGCGCGGCAATGAGGCCAACCGCCAGGGCGATGACCGGGGTTCCGAGAAATACGATGGCGGCGTACAGGCCGGACTCACCGAACGGCAGGGTCGGAAGCTTGGCGATCGAGGCGATGCAGATCAGCAAAATCGGGGCGAGGATCGGCAGGAAGGCCAGGAACGCGTTGGGCAGCTTGCCATAGGCGGCACGGATGGTTTCGTAGTCCGCATCGAGGTCGCTGTCTTCGCCGGCGAGCTCAGGCATCAGCTCGATGTTCTTTTTCAGGAACCGGTTGGCCCAGAGCAGCCCGGCCAGCGCCGAAACGACGGCGACGATCAGGCCGAACCCGATGATGAGGCCGAGCTGGTCGATGATGTTGAGGTTACCGGCGGCCGCGAGCGGGCCGGGAGTCGGCGGCACGAAGACGTGAGTGGCGTAGAGGCCCGTCATCAGGGCGATCGTCATGGCGACGAGCGATACCTTGGCCCGGGCGGCAAGCGACTTCTTGAGGGAGTTGAGAATAACGAATCCGGAATCACAGAACACCGGGATCGAAACGATGAAACCGATGACACTCATGGTCAGGGTCGGAAATCGGGTGCCGAGCACGCGAATGAGGGCTTCGGCCATCGATATCGCCGCGCCGGTGCGCTCGAGGATCACCCCGATGATGGTGCCGAACAGAATGATCAGACCGATATTGCCCAGGGTGGCGCCAAAGGCCGTCGTGATGGTCGGGGCGATTTCAGCGACCGGAATGCCGAACGCAAAGCCCCCGACCAGCGCCGCAGCCAGCAGCGCGAGGAAGGGATTGATTTTCAGCTTCGCTGTGGCGAAGACGATAGCGGCGACGAGAGTCACCAGGATGGCAATGCTCAGCATTGAGACGGCCTTTCTATTTCAGGGTGGAACTGCATGATTAGCGAGAGTGAAGGAAGAGTGCGACGGCGTGCGCCGTGGTTTCGCGTACCCGTGCGGCCGCATTCTGCTGCAGGTCGTCGAGCGTTGCCGGCCCACCGGCGATCGAGAACGCGGCAGCAACACCGGATGCCGCGGTGTCGGCCGCAGACAGCGCCACCCGCCCGGCGATGACGACGACCGGGCATCCTGCCGGTGCGAGACGAGCGACAGCCACGGCCACCTTGCCGCCGAGGGACTGGGAGTCGAAGCTGCCTTCACCGGTGAGTACGAGGTCGGCGTTGGCCATTTTGTGGGGCAGGCCGACGGCATCCGCTACCAGGGTGGAGCCGGGAACCAACTCGGCCCGAAGCAGTGGAACGAGAGTGGCCGGCATGCCGCCGGCCGCCCCCGCTCCGGGCCGGTCGGTCAGGTCCTCGCCGGTCATATCGAGCACGATCGCGGCGAGGTGGGCCAGGCCGGCGTCGAGCTCAGCGACATCGCGGGGCTGTGCACCTTTTTGCGGACCGAAAACGGCAGCGGCACCGGTGGGGCCACAGAGTGGATTGTTCACGTCGACGGCGAGGCGCCACCGCACGGTGCGGGCGCGCGGGTGCAGCGCGCTCAGGTCGATCAAGGCAATCCGGGCCAGCCCGGCGCCGCCGGGAGCGACGGGGGTGCCGGCAGCGTCAAGAAACCGCGCGCCTAGGCCAGCCAACAGACCTGTTCCACCGTCGGTGCTGGCCGAGCCGCCGACGCAAACCAGAATCTCTTCGACGTTTTGATCGAGCAGTTCGCGGGCGAGCAAACCGACCCCGAAGGTGTCGGCGCGCTGGGGCTGGGGCACGGCATCCGCTACCAGCGGCAGGCCATTGGACTCGGCCGCCTCGATCAGACCGATGCGGCCGTCGGCCGAGGTCGCGTACCGAGCCCGGCGGCTGCGACCGAGCGCATCGACGGTCAGCATGGTGCGGGGCGTGACTCCCCAGACCGCTGCGATGGCATCGAGCGTTCCCTCGCCGCCATCGGCCATCGGGCACAGCGTGATCCGGGCCTCCGGCAGGCCGAGGGCGAGGCAAGCGCCCCGTGCCCCGGCCGCCATGGCGTCTGCCGCATCGGCCGCACTCAGGCTCCCCTTGAACGAATCGGGTGCGATGACCAGTGTGAGCGGCTTCAGCGCCGTGCGACCATTCATTAATTCAGGCTAGAACAGAATTACGCACATATTCAGGTGGAACAAACCCACATTTACCGGCAACTTACGTCGTTAAACCTGTGCATTGTGAACATATTGGGCCGAATCTGCCGCCAGCGCGACTCGCATCGAAACGGCACAACTGAACCGACGAATATTCAGACCGGTGAGCAACTCGATGCGATCGAGTCGCTGCACCACGGTATTGCGGTGCACGCCGAGCGCCGCCGCGGTGTGCGCGATCGATAATTCTTCGCGCAGAAACACGCGCGCTGTTTCGCGCAGAACCTCGCCGAGCGGGTCGAGCACCGACCCGGCCACGTCGCCCAGCAGTTCATCTGGCAAGACGGCGATGGCCAGTTCGAGGCCGAGGGAGTCGAGCGGAATTTCGGAGCGCGGCTCTCCGACTGCGGTGCCGATGAGACCGGGCCGGGCGAGCAGCGCGCTCAGGCGCTCGGCATCATCGGTGAGTTGCATCATCGTCGCGCCAACCCGCCCGGTCAGAAACCGCAAGGACTTGGAGCTGGGCTGTTGCAATCGTTGCTGGAGCAGCGCGAGACCGAGAGCGGTCGACGATCCGCTCAACACCCAGACAGCGCCGTGGATATCGGCGGCCACGACTCCGGATACATCGCGCAGTTGACGCAGCAACAACACCGAACGACTGGTTCCAAGATGCAGAATGCCGGTCAGATTCCACGGCGGCTGCAAGAGAGCATCAATACCCTGCAGTGCCGCGATCAGGCGCCCTTCAGTGAGCTTGCGCAGCGACAGGCTCGAGAGGATGTCCCGGGTCGCCGATTCCCGCCACGACGCGTTGTCCCGCAGCCGTTCCTGCATGATCAGCATCTGAACGGTGAGCACGAGCACCTGCGCCACCGGCAACACTTCGGCGGGGGTTCCGGTGACCCCGACCACCCCGGCGACGCGTCCATCGAGGATCAGTGGAATATTCACTCCCGGCCGGGTGCCCTGGTGCTCGTCACCGGGAGCAATCTGCACCGTCTCGCCGCGTCCGGCGGCGTTTCGCGCCCCGTCGTGCAGGGTGCCGATACGTGACGCGTCCATCGACCCGATGATCAGCCCTGCGGCATCCATGATGTTGACGTTGTGCACGAGGCTCGGCGCGACCTGCTCGACCAAGCGCTGCGCGAGCGCCCGGTTGATCTGCACAGTATCGGGCAGCACGGCGTCGCTCGGAACGATGTCAGTCACCTAACCATCGTAGATCGAGGTCGGCGGATGGGTCTCGCGCAATCTCTTGTGGCGCGTGTCGGTGGGTTGACCTACACTTTTCATATAGAAGATGCATTCTAGAAGAATCGGTTTTTTCCAGTATTTGTTCGAATTTGATACAGCACTTTTACAGCACTTTTACAGCACTGGCTGGCTCATCAGCTTTTTTGTGACCAGCCGGTGCGTATGCACCCGAATACCAGCACCTGAACAGGGAGGCCACCTTGCCCCAGATCATTGATACACCGGTTGACGTTGAGCTGTCCGCCGATGGCGACCCGCGCGCGTTCATTTGGAATCGATTCGAGCACACCGTCATCGGGCAACCACAGGCAGTGTTCAAGCGCACCCGCTGGTGGGAGAACGAGGGAACACCCACCCGCATCGACACCGAGCTGTGGCGGCTCGACGCCAGCCGGGGCGGCGAAGAGCAGCACCGATACGACCTGCGCCGCGGCACGGACGGATCCTGGACTTTAGCATTGGACTGGGGATGAACAGCGCACTGAACTTCCCACACCTGCACGTCGCGAGCGCCTACTCGACCCACTATGGGGTAACACTTCCCGAAGTTCTGGCCGAGCAGGCGGCCGCACAGGGGGCAACGTTTCTCGCCGTCACCGACCGTGACGGGCTCTACGGCGCCGTCAAACACGTGCGCGCCTGCGTTGCCGCGGGCATCCGCCCCGGGCTCGGCGCCGAACTCGCCGTGCACGACGACGAGTACCGCTCGCTCGGCCGGGTGGTCGTGCTCGCCCACGGCGACACCAACGGTCGCGGGTACGCCGCACTCTGCCGCGCGGTCAGTGCCGCTCACGCCGCCGATGCCGGTCACCGCTCTTTGAGCCCAACCGGCAGCGCCGGGCCGAGCATCTCGCGCGCCCGGCTGGCCGACCTGGCCGGCCTCGCTTCGCTCACCGTGCTGCTCGGCCCAGACTCCGACGTCGGTCTCGCGATCGCACGGCGCGACAATACGGATGCCGCGGCGCGGCTCGCCCACTGGCAGCGTGCCCTGCCCGCCCAGGCCGTCGTGCTCGAGGTCGTCTGTCACCTCGCCGAAAGCGGCACGGTCGGCAGCGTGACCCCGGCCACCCGCATGCTTGCCCTCGCCGAGAACGCCGGGCTACCGGCGGTGCTCAGCAATGCCGTGCGGTACGGCACCCCCGAAGAAGCGGTCACCGCCGACCTCGCCGACGCCGCGCGCTATCTGCTGCCGCTCGCCGAACTCGAAACCCCGCAGACCAACGGCCAGGCCTGGCTCAAACCGGCCGGAGCAATGCGCCAGGTGGCCCGTATGGTCGTTGACGCCGGACTGCATGACACGGGCGCCCTCGAACGGCTGCTGCGCGATACCGAACAGCTCGCTGACCGCTGCAGCCTCGATCCAGCCCTCGACATCGGCCTCGGGCGCCCGCGCATGCCGGAGGCGCGCATCATCGGCGTCACCGGCGACCCGGTCACCGAACTCTGGCGTCGGGCTCGCAGCGGCATCGCCGACCTGTACTCGGCGAGCGGCTCGCGCGCGGTCGAGGCCGCCCACGCCCAACTCGCCCACGAGATGAAAACGGTCGAGCACTTAGGCTTTGCCAGCTACTTTCTTACCGTGTCCCGGGTGGCCGACATTATTCGCGGCATGGGCATCCGCATTCAGGCGCGCGGCTCCGGGGTCGGCTCGGTGCTCAACTATGCGCTGCGCACCTCCTCGGTCGAACCGATCGAAAACGGGCTGCTCTGGGAGCGGTTTCTCTCCCCCGAACGCCAAACGCTGCCCGACATCGACATCGACGTCGAGTCGGCCCGGCGACACGACATCTACCGCGAGGTCTTTCGCGCTTTCGGCAGCGACCGGGTCTCGCTCATGTCGATGACCAACGCCTACCGCGGCCGCGGCGCCGTGCGTGACGCCGGCCTCGCCCTCGGCCTGCCCGACGCGCAGATCAACGTGATCGCCAAGCAGATGTGGCGGTTCAACGCCCGCGACTTTCGCCGCGCCCTCGAAGAGAAGCCCGAGCTCGAGGCCCTCGCCACCGAGGTGCGCGAATCGCAACAACTCGATCTGCTGGTCGACCTCACCGCGAAACTCGACCGGCTCCCCCGGCACATTTCGGTGCACCCCTGCGGCGTGATCCTCTCCGACGCGAGCCTGCTCGACCGCACCCCGGTGCAGGCGAGCGGCATGGGCCTGCCCATGTCGCAGTACGACAAGCATGACATGGACCCGATGGGCTTGATCAAACTCGACATTCTCGGCGTGCGCATGCAGTCGGCAATGGCGCACGCCGTCGAAGAGCACCACCGACTCACCGGCGAAAGCATCGACCTCGACCGGGTGCCGCTCGACGATGCGAAAACCTTCGAGCTCATTCGCTCCACCCGCACCCTGGGCATCTTTCAGATCGAGTCCCCCGGCCAGATGGAACTGGTCGGCAAGCTGCAACCCGAGGTGTTCAACGACCTCACCGTGGAGATTTCGCTGTTTCGCCCCGGCCCGATGAAGAACAACATGCCGCTCAAATATCTGCAGGCCCGGCACGGCGAAGTCATACCCGACTACATCCACCCCCGCTTCGAACCGATTCTGCGCGAAACGAACGGCGTCGTGATCTTTCACGAACAGGTCATGCGACTGTTCGACGAACTCACCGGCTGCGGCCTCGGCAAAGCGGATGTCTTTCGCCGGCACCTGGGTAAGCCCGAGCAGCTACCGCAAATTGAGGAGTACCTGCGCGAAAAAGCGCTCGCCCGCGGGTTCAGTACGAAGGTCATCGACCAGATCTGGACGGTATTGGCGGGGTTCGGCAGCTTCGGCTTCGCCAAGGCCCACGGGGCCGCGTTCGCCCTGCCCACCTACCAGTCCGCCTGGCTGAAAACCCACCACCCGGCGGCTTTTCTCGCCGGGCTGCTCACCCACGACCCCGGCATGTGGCCCAAGGACCTCATCGTCGCCGAAGCCAGGGTGCTCGGGGTGCCGGTACTCCCCCTCGACGTGCAGTCGAGCGCGCTGGACTACCGGGTAGAAGATCTCGCCGACGGGAGCCAGGGCATCCGTTTGGCGCTGCCCGAACTTGTCGGCAGCACGGAGGCGGAGCGGGCACGCATTGCGCAGCATCAGCCGTTCGGATCGCTGCAGGACTTTCGCGACCGGGTGCATCCCCGGCGGCGCACCTTCGAGGCGCTCGCCCGGGTGGGCGCCCTCGACACGTTCATCGGCTACGACCGCACCCGGCGACACGAGCTGCTCGCGCACATTCAGTCGCTGCGCGGCACCGCCGTGGTCATTCGCGCCGACCAGCTCGCGTTCGAGGTGGAGCTGCCGGTGCCGCGCTATTCCGGTGACCGTGCGGGCGCCATCACCTCGCTGGAGCTGCGCGGCCGCACCCAAACCGATCTGGAACTGCTCGATCTGAATCTGGCCGTCGGGTCGCACCAGATGAAACGCTTTCACGAGCTGTTTCGCGAGTTGGGGGTGACCCCGGCGAGCGAACTCGGCAACCTGCCCGGCGGCACCGAGGTGCTGCTCGCCGGAGTGCGGCGGGCCACCAACACGCCGCCGATGCGCGGCGGCCGCCGAGTGGTGTTCATCAGCCTCGACGACGGCACCGGCCCGGTCTCCAACGTCGTGTTTTTTCACGACGCGCAGGAACGGGTCGGCGGGCAGGTGTTCCAGACCAATTACATGCTCGTACGCGGTCGAACCCGGCGCTCCGGCGCCCGCGGAGTGTCGGTGACCGGGGAGAACATCTGGAATCTGTTCGACGTGGCCAGGCAGGTGAAGGAGCGGCACGCCGTTGAGCGCGTCGCCGCCGAAGAAGCGGCGAGTGCGGCCGCCTATGCCGCCGAACTGGCCGCGCAGGTCGGGCACGGCGTACATTCAGGCGGTAGCCGCGGCGGCGGCACCCTGCACCACCTCAAGGCCGCGCAGAGCGCGTAACGTCTCCTGGCGACGTTATTGGCCAGGCGGGGCAGGAGCCCCGGGCGGCGGCGCGACCGGCGGTGCAGGATCAACGGGCGGCGCGGCGACCGGTGGCGCCACAACCTTCGGCGGTGGAATGTACTTGGGAGCCAGTTCCTCGAAGGCGTCACCGCCGTACTTGGCGTTCGCTGCCGACATAACGACCGGCCACATGCGGTGGCGTGCCGTGGCGATCTGGTCCCGGCCGAAGAATTGACGCCGCTGACTGAGCGTCCCGGTGAGGCTGACCACCGCGACCACGGTCGCCACCTTGGTACTCGCACCGCTCATCCAGGTGTCTTTCGCGCCATCCGTTGTCCCGGTCTTACCGATCATGGGCACATTCGGATTCGTGTTGTAGTTCGATTGCTGCCCGGTGCCGCCGAGCATCACCCGGCGCATGGCATAGGCCATGCCGGCGGCGACCGTGGAATCGACCGATTGGGAGCACACCGACGGCGGAACCGGAACCTCCACTCCATCGGGTCCGACGATGCGGTCGATGGCGATCGGCGAGCAGGTCACCCCCTTGTTCGCGATGCCGGCGAAGGCGATGGCCATCGTGAGGGGTGCGATTTCGTTGGTTCCGATAACGGATGCCGCGGACTGCGACAACGGGTTGCCGTCGGCTCGGTGCACCCCGAATGCCTCAGCCGTCTGGCGAATGCCGCAGAGGTCGAGCCGCTTGGCCATTCCGATGAAGCCGGTGTTGATCGAGCCGACGGTGGCCTGCAGCGCACTGTAGTTGGCGCCGGATTCGTTGGCATCATTGCGCGGGTTCCAGGGTGGTTCATCCTTATCGTAATTCTGCGGGCCGAAGCAGCTGTCCTGGAAGGTGCCCCAGTTTGCCTTGCGCCGGGAATCGACCCGTTCGTTGAGGGAGTGGCCTTCCTTGAGCCACTCGGCCAGGGTGAACACCTTGTAGGTCGATCCGGGTTGAAACCCACTCGAGCCGCCCTCGGCATAGTCGGTGGCGTAGTTGATGCCGGTGAAGTTGGCCCCGGTCGCCTGCACGGCCGGGTCCTGGCTGTAGTCCTTGTTCTGCGTCATGGCGAGCACCCGGCCGGTGCCGACCTGCACGCTCGTGATGATCGCGCCGACATCGCCACCGGCATAGACCTTGGGAACCTGTTGATTCATGGTGGTCACGGCCGCGTTCTGCACGTCGAGGTCCAGGGTCGTGTAGACGTCGTAGCCGCCCCGGCGAAAGTTGAGCATGCGCGCGGCCGCATCGGCGCCGAAGGTGGGGTCGGTCTGAAGAATCTTGGTCACATAATCGCAGAAGAAGGCATTGCCTACTGCGGTCTGGCAGCCGGTACTTGGTTCGGTGACGATCGGTTCGACCGGCGCGGCGATCGCGGCGTCGAAATCGGCCCGACTGAGCTTCTTGTAGCGCAGCATTTCACGCAAGATGTAGTCGCGACGTTGTTTGTTCGCGGCATACCCATTGGCAGCACCGTTGGTCTCGCTCGCGGGCTGGTCGAGCTGAAACTTGACCGGGTTGTTCACGATTGCCACCAGGCTGGCCGCCTGCGGCAGGGTGAGTAAGGCAGCCGTCGTGTTGAAATAGTAGTTGGCGGCGGCCTCGATTCCATAAACGGTGCCGCCGAATCCGGTGATGTTGAAATACTGGCGCAGAATGTCGTGCTTGCTGTACTTCTTCTCCACCCCGATGGCCAGCCGCATCTCCTTGAGTTTGCGGTCGGGGGTGGTCTCGGTCGCTGCTGTGTAGCAGGCGTCGTGCGCGCGCTGGTCGGTGAGAAGCTCACACTTCTGCACCAGCACGTTCTTCACGTATTGCTGCGTAATGGATGACCCGCCCTGCGTGTCTCCGCCGGCCACCGTCGTCGCTGTGGCCCGCAACGTGCCCTGCAGGTCGACCCCGCCATGCTCATAGAACCGGGGATCCTCCCCCGACACCGCAGCGTCCTTGGCGAATTGGCTGATCGCATCCCAACTCACCTCGATGCGATTTTGGTCATAGAAGGAGGCGAGGAGTTCGACGGTTCCGTCGCTGCGCGTCGCCAGGATGTCGCTCTTCTGGGACAGCGGCTCGATATTCACGTAGTCGGGCAGGTTCTCGAACACCGAGATCGTGTTCGTCGCGGCCAGGCCTGAGAGCGCAACTACCGGGGTCACCGATGCGGTGACGAGCACACCGGCCGCGACGCTCATGGCCACGAAACCGATCAGGCCACCGAGCGCGCCGTGCAGTGTGCGCCGACGGGACAGAGCTGAATTGCTTGGAATCTGAGTGACCTGCACCACGTTTACTCCCAGCTGATGCCATCCAGTGCGAGAGCCAATGCCTGCGCATTGGTTCGCGAGTCAAGGTCATGCTAGTCAAATGCGGGTGATTAGATGGTCGACAGTCCGTTACGAAAATGTATCGGCTTGATTCCGGTTTGCCGGTACTATCCGGTACAGGTGCTGGAGGTGATGCATGCGAACGTTCGGCATTGAAGAGGAATTCATCTTTCTCAAACCGGCGACGCTTCAGCCAGCAAACGTGGGCGACGCGGTGCACGCGGAACTTCTCGGCCGCGCTCCGATTTCCCGGTTCGTCAGCCACGAGTTTTTGGCCTCGCAGATCGAGCGGTCGACGCCGGTCTTTGAACGCTTCGAAGAGGCATCCGCTGATCTGCTGGCATTTCGGTCGCGGCTGGCGCGGGCCGCCCTCAGCCGTGGGGTCCTGGCCGCCGGCGTCGGAGCGCCGTTCCAGACCGCGGGCTGGCCGGAAGTGACCGATGTCGAGCGGTACCACACGGTCGAGAGCGAATTTCGGGGGCTCGTGCCCGATCACCTCATCAACGGGCTGCACGTGCACGTCGGCATTCCGAACCGCGAGGCCGGTGTACAGGCACTCAATCGGGTGCGCGTCTGGCTGCCCACGCTGCTCGCGCTTGCGGTGAATTCGCCGTTCTGGCGCGGCGCGGACACCGGGTTTTCGAGCTGGCGCAGCGTGCACATGCGCCGCTGGTCCACCATCGGCTGCCCGCCGCTCTTCACGGATGCCGCCGATTACGACCGCCGGATTCGCCAGCTCGTCGGCGTCGGCGGTACCTACGACCTGCGCACGATCTGGTGGAATGCGCGGCTGCCCCTGGAACATCCGACCATGGAGATTCGCGTCTGCGACGCCCAGCTCGATGCGCCGTCGACCCTGCTGCTCGCCGCCCTGACCCGTGCGCTCGTCACGACCGCCCTGCGCGACAGCGAAACGGATGTCGCCCCCATCGACATCGCGCCGGAACTGCTCGATGCCGGGCTCTGGCACGCTGCCCGCGAAGGCGTGGAGTCGAACCTGTTGAATCCCGTGTCTGGCACCCTGGAAAGTTCGACCGCCGTGACGGATGCCCTGCTGAACTACTGCGGCGACGCCATCGATGAGGTCGGCAATCGCGACCGCATCCAGACTCTGCTGGCCCGCACGCGGCGACTGGGAACCGGGGCGGAGCGTCAGCGCGCCGCCATGCGCGCCGGAGGCCAGTCGGCCCTCGCCGCTTTGCTCGAGCACGCGCTGACCGCGCACGACTGACCAAAGCTCTACCGTTATTTGAGGCCTGAAACCAGCCTGTGGAGAACTTAAACGGGATTGTAGTAATCCGGTCTACTGTGACCCCATGCGAAACCCGTTACATCGCCGTCCCCTGCACACCGTCGTGCCGAGCGCTGTCCTGCTGGTCTCCATCGGTCTGCTGAGCGGATGCATGGCCACTCCCGCCCCGACCGACAGCTCCACGCCGTCTGCGGCAGCCGAACCCACCGCGACACCCCCGGTCTTCGCCTCGGACGAGGAAGCTCTCGCTGCCGCCGAGGCGGCCTATACCGCGTACGAAGCGCTTTCAGACTCAATCACAGCACAAGGCGGAAACGACGGTGACCGGATTGCGGTCGTGGCCAGCGCCGCCTATCTGCCCAAGCTCCTGACCGGATTTGAGGGATTTTCCGAAACAGGATTAGTGAGCCGCGGTGCCACTACCTACGACACTGCGTCGCTCATTCGCAATTCCATGGAACCTCACGGGGGTGTCTCAATCGAGCTCTACCTCTGCTCAGATATTTCCTCTGTTCGACTCTTCGACGCATCAGGCGCAGACGCAACTCCGGACAAGCGTACAAATCGAATTCCACTCCAAGTGGGCTTTATCTCGAGCGCGGCGGCCCCTTCCGCACTGCTCATCGACAAGGAGGACGTATGGTCCGGCAGAAACTTCTGTCAGCGCTCGTAATAGGCACTCTCCTGGCATTTTGCCTTCCCGGTATTTCGTCTGCCTCAGCATGCACTGTCTCAGAATCGCTAACAGAGAATTGTCCAGAGGACATCATCTCGGGCGGACTCAACAATGGCCACGGCGTCGATGTCTTCGCCGAAGGGTCTGCGAGCTCGGACGGCACAGGCACGGGGAAGGCCACTGGGTCCGGCGGCGGCTCGGCGGGCGACCTGGAACGACCGGCCATGTGCGTGAGCCACAAATCGACGACGGAACCCAGCCAATGGGTTCCCTGCAACACCGGCGGCCTCAGCGACATAGTGGAACGACACCCCCAGCTCCT